>JALWSJ010000140.1 GCA_026993705.1 Flavobacteriales bacterium | reverse complement strand
AACGTAAAAATAAAATATTGATAATCAAACGATTATTAAACTGTTAATATTTTTACGTTAGCAACAAAACTCAACTGTTTTTTACACAGTCGCTTAATAATCCCTAACACGGAAAAATAAAGAGAACACAATATCAAATGTTTAAAATCTTAATAATTTGTTAACAATTAAAAAGGGATTAAAACAGAAATGTTTATAAATGATAAAATGATTTATATATTTGTAGTACAAAACTGAACTTGTCTAATTAATAGATTGTTGAAATTAGATGTTTATTCTTCAGACACAAGTTCATTAACAAAGAAAATATTATGAGTAAATTTAACAGAATTAAGCGTTTATTTGATGTACCTTACTTTCAGTTGGAAGAGTATCCGCAAGAAGCAGCATTGGTATCGAAGGTGAATGGAAAATGGATTAAAACCTCAACACAAGAATATATTAATCAAGCCAACCAAATGAGTAGAGGTTTGATAGAGTTAGGTGTAAAGCCCGGTGATAAAATTGCCGTTATATCCAACAATAGAACAGAGTGGAACATCATAGATATAGGAATTCTTCAAATCGGAGCAGCCAATGTACCGGTTTATCCAACCATAACAGCTGAAGATTACGCTTATATATTTAATGATGCCGGAGTCAAATTCTGCTTTACCTCTAGTAAAGACCTTTACGATAAAGCCGCTCCTATTATTGACAAAGTACCTACGCTCGAGAAAATATTCACCATAGAAAATGTTCCCGGAACGAGTAGTTGGAAAGAGGTATTGGATTTAGGTAAGGATGAAACGCATCAAGCTGAAGTTGATAAACGAAAACAGAATATTTCCGAATTGGATTTAGCAACACTTATCTATACTTCCGGAACAACAGGAAAACCTAAAGGAGTAATGTTGAGTCATCGTAACTTAGTAGAAAATGCTAAGGGAAGTCGCCCAAGATTACCAGTGGGGAAAGACAATGTTGCTCTTTCTTTTTTACCGCTGTGCCATGTATATGAGCGAATGCTTATTTATATGTATCAAATGGCAGGTATTCAAATTTACTATGCGGAATCAATAGAAGCTTTGGTTGATAACATCAAAGAATGCAAACCACATGTATTCTCAGCTGTACCTCGTCTATTAGAAAAAGTACACGACGGAATAATGACCAAAGGCTTAGCAGCAGGTGGTGTAAAAGCAGCTATTTTCAAATGGGCTATGGACTTAACTGAATCTTACCAATATGGGAAACACCCAAGTATTCAACGAAAAATTGCTGATAAATTAGTTTATAGTAAAGTAAGAGAAAAATTAGGTGGCAGAATCCAAGCTATAGCATCGGGTGGAGCAGCTTTGCAACCTAGATTGGCTCGTTTTTTCAATGCAATAGGCGTTCCTGTATTTGAGGGATATGGACTATCAGAAACATCTCCGGTTATTGCGGTTAACTCTCCTGTAACAGGTGTAAAATTTGGAACTGTCGGCAAAAAATTAGATAATGTAGAATTAAAAATTGCTGAAGATGGCGAGATACTAACAAAAGGACCTTGCTTGATGATGGGCTATTACAAAAGAGAAGATTTAACCAAAGAAGTTATAGATAAACAAGGTTGGTTTCATACAGGAGATATTGGAGAAATAGACAGTGAAGGCTTCTTAAAAATAACCGATCGTAAAAAAGAAATGTTTAAAACTTCGGGAGGTAAATATGTTGCCCCGCAAGTGGTTGAAAATAAAATTAAAGAATCTCCTTTTATTGAGCAAATAATAGTAATTGGAGAAGCTAGGAAACATCCCTCAGCTTTAATTGTCCCTTCTTTCGATCATTTAAAACTTTGGGCTGAACAAAATGGAATTGAATATAAATCATTGGATGATTTAGTGAAAAACAAGGCGGTTATTTCAAAAATAATGGATGAAATTGATAAGTACAATGTCAATTTCGGTAAATGGGAACAAGTAAAAAAATTCCGTCTCTTACCTAAAGAATGGACAGTAGAATCGGGAGAATTAACCCCTACATTAAAATTGAAACGAAAAGTAATTCATTTGAATTATCAAGACATTATTGAGGATTTGTACAAATAACCATGTATTAAATATAATTTTACGTTAGGGATAGAACGGCGTGTTTGAACTCCTTTTGTGTTGTTGCACTTATGCAACACAAAAGAGTGAGTAGTGATAGCCCGACCCTTGTAGCAAAGATGAGCGTTTCCAATTTATTTGGATATGCTCATTTTTGTTACAAGTACAAGGGGAACGCCCTAAAAAAAATAATTAACAAGCAACCAATTGTCCAACTTTAACGTCTGACTTTTTGATAACACATAACTATTAACTATGAAAACAATATTTTTTATCGGTACAATGCTATTGACAGCAGTTGGATTTAGTCAAGAAACAAAAGGAGCAAGAACTGTCGAATATACAGTTGATTTAGACCGATTAAAATTTGAAAAGCAAGAGTTGGGCATCGAGAAAGACTTATCTAAACTAGACGGGGTTCAAAAATGTGAGGTTGATGCTTTAAATTATAAACTCTACGTTACGGTATTTGAACCGGAAAAAGATAATAAGTCCATTGATATTGACGATATTAAAATTGTATTAGCCAATAATGGAGTCGAAATCAAAACATATACGCAAAAAGCTGCTTACAATAAATAATTACACCACCTAAAATGAAAAAAATATATTTCTTATTCGCTTCTGTTTTTGCATTTGTCTCAGGCAATGCTCAAGGAGATTTTTGTGCAGGAGCCGCAACAATTACACCGACCTTAACCAATTGTTCGTGGGTTGCCGGCACATCAAATAATGCGACACAAACGATGCCCGGTTGTTCGGGTAATGCCGATGATGATGTTTGGTACACTTTTGTTGCCAACAGTTCAACAATGACCATAAAAGTTGACCCAACCCCCGGTTATGACCCGGTGATTCAAGTGTTTTCCGGTACAGGATGTTCGGGAGCTTCTTTAGGTTGCCGTGATGTAAACGGATTAAATGGTGATGAAGAAATTACATTAAACAACTTAACAAACGGAAATACTTACACCTTTAGAGTATATCATTACGGTGTAGGTTCGGGAAGTTCAAATTTTAATGTTTGTGTAACGGGATTAGCTCCGGCAACGAATAATACGCCTTGTAATTCGTTTGCTTTGCCTGCTGTTACACCTTCTTGTAATTTTCAAACCTATACTAATTTAGGTTCTGCCGGCTCAAATATTTCTGCACCAAACGGTTGTGGTGGTTCTGCTCCTCATCAAGGAGGTTATCAAGGAGGTGATGTGTGGTTTTCTGTAGTTGTACCTCCGAGTGGTGAATTAGATATTCATACGTTATCAATGGATTTTTCTGATGGAGCAATGGCTCTATATAGTGGCTCTTGTTTCGCTCCTGTTTTGGTGGCTTGTGATGATGATAATGGGGTGGGGAGTATGCCTTATATCAATCAAACGGGGTTAACACCGGGAGCAACAATGTACATTAGAGTTTGGGAATATGGAAATAATAATAATGGTCAATTTGGTCTTTGTGTTTCAACACCAACAAATGATGATTGTGCGAATGCTCAATGGATTTGTGATTTGAATGGTTATGGTGGTATAACAAGTTCTGCTTATACAATTGATTTGCCTAGTAATATGACGGGTACAGGTCAAAATGGTGTACCTAATTCAAATCCGAATGCACCTTTTGGACAAAATTATTCAGGGAATAGCCCTAATTCACCAATTCAAATTGATAATAACAGTTGGTTGGCTTTTACCGCTAGTGCAACAAGTGCTCAATTTTGGATCACAGTGCATTCATGTCAAAACAATAACGGAATGCAGATGCAAATTTTTCAAGGGACAAATTGTTCTAATTTTATAGCGGTTTCAAACATGTTAGAAACCACCAATTCACAAGCAATTACCGCAACGGGTCTGACACCTGGCCAAACGTATTACATTATGGTTGATGGTTTTGCAGGAGATATTTGTTCTTATACTATTTCAGCAACAAGTGGAGTTGATGTAGTAGAAGCTATTCCGCAAAATTACTACTTATGTGCGGGAAATTCAACGTCTATTACTGCCCAAGTTTCCGGAAATACTAGTAACTTAACTTATTCTTGGACTTCTACGCCTCCGGGAAGTTATCCAGCTACACAAACAATAAATGTTACTCCAAGTGCTAATACGGTTTATCAAGTAAGTGTAAGTGGCATGTCTAACTGTGGTGGAGTCGTAACCACTGCAACCTGCTTTATTACGGTTGACCCTAATCCTACGGCTAATATTACTTATTCTCCCACCCCTGTTTGTGCGAGTTCTCCAATTACTTTAAATGGAATTCCTACCGGTGGTTCAGGGATTTATACTGCTCATCAATGGACTGGAACCGGAGCTAGTTTCTTAAATAGTACAACTTCTGCTACGCCGACTTTTACTCCTACAACGAGTGGTTCATATACTTTTAATTATCAAGTAACAGATTTGTGGGGTTGTATTGGTACTGCAAGTACGACAATAAATGTTTTACCGGTACCGGATGCAAGTTTTGTACTTTCTAATGCAACATTCTGTGATGGTGATGCTCCAGTAAATATGGTTCCGGCTACTGCGGGTGGTGTGTTTACTGCTTCGCCAAGTAATCCAAACCCTATTAGTGGAAATTCTTTTGATCCTTCGATAGCAGGAGCGGGAACGACTCAAATTACTTATTCAATTAGTGGATCTAATAATAGTTGTCCAGCGAGTACTACACAATCGGTTACTATAAATGCAACACCTGATGCCACAATTACTACGCCTACATCATTTTGTTCAACAGATGCTCCTGTAACGCTTACTGCTAATACTCCGGGAGGTACTTGGACGGGACCGGGTGTGTCAAATGGAGTATTTTCGCCAAGTGTAGTTGGTGACGGTACTTATATGATTCACTATTCTGTTACGACAAATGGTTGTTCAAATTCTACTGATGCCACAATAACAGTATCAGGTAGCTTAGACCCAACAATAACTTCGACTGGTCCTTATTGTCCAACCGGAGGAATTATTAATCTTACCGCGACAGATGAAGGCGTTTGGAGTGGTCCGGGCATTGTAAACACTGCAACAGGTGAATTTGACCCAAGTTTATTGAGTCCGGGTACTTATACAGTCCAAAATACAATTGGAGGTAACTGTGGTGGAACGGATACACAAGACATAACCATAACTTTAAATGCATGTGACCACGATGGCGACGGTGTTTTAGATGGGGATGATCCGGATGATGATAATGATGGTATTTTGGATGTGGATGAGGATGTTAATGGAGATGGTGATTTTACCAACGATGATACAGATGGTGACGGAGTACCTGATTATTGGGATTTAGATTCAGATAACGATGGTATTGTTGATGTGATAGAAGCAGGTGGAAGTGATCCTGACGGCGATGGAGTCATTGGTTCAGGACCAATTACCGATGCCGATAACGATGGTTTAGATGATAGTGTAGATACCGACCAAGGTGGAACACCTCTTCCTAATCCTGATTCGGATAATGATGGAATCAATGATGTCTTGGATTTAGATGCTGATAATGATGGAATTGTTGATAATATTGAAGCTCAAACAACTTCGGGATATATACCTCCAACGGGATTGGATTCGGATAATGACGGTATTGATGATGCTTATGATATTGATAATAATGGTTCGCCTATTACCCCTGTCAATACGGACTGGGCTGATGAGGCTGACTATTTAGATAACGATACCGATAACGATGGAGATAGCGATTTATTGGAAGGTTGGGATACGGATAACGATGGTATTGCAGATACGACTCCTTCCGGAAACGATTCGGATAATGATGGTATTGATGACGCTTTTGATTCGGATGGTACAGGAACAGTAAATAATGGTGGATCTACGAATGGTGGAAATACCCCAAATACATTCCCTAACCTTGATGATAGTTCAACTCCTGAATTAGATTGGAGAGAAGGTCAAGACCATGATGGAGATGGGGTTATGGATATTGACGATCCGGATGATGATAACGATGGAATCTTAGATGTAGATGAAGATGCAAATGGTGATGGAATCTTCGGTAATGATGATACTGATGGAGATGGCGTACCTGATTATTGGGATTTAGATTCTGATAATGATGGTATTGTTGATGTAATTGAAGGGGGTGGTGAAGATCCTGATGGAGATGGAGTGATTGGAACAGGAACGATTACCGATGTTGACGGAGATGGACTCTCTGATATTGTTGACCCGGACCAAGGAGGTACTCCACTTCCAAATCCTGACTCTGACGGAGATGGATTAATCGATTCGATTGATTTGGATTCTGATAATGATGGTATTGTTGATAATATTGAAGCACAAGCGACGGATGGCTATATTCCTCCGATAGGAAGTGATACGGACGGAGATGGAATTGATGATGCGTATGATAATGACAATGGAGGAACTCCTGTTGTTCCTGTTGATACGGATTCTGATAGTACGGTTGATTATTTAGATTTAGATTCTGATAATGATTTAGATCCTGATGTATTGGAAGGTTGGGATACCGACAATAACGGTACTGCGAATATTGTGCCTTCAGGAAATGATTCGGATAATGACGGTATTGATGATGCGTTCGATGTTGACGGAACAAGTTCAACCAATAACGGCGGAGCAACTAATGGTGGACAAACGGCATATATTTTCCCTAATTTAGATGATCCAAATTCTACTGAATTAGATTGGAGAGAAATTGAAGTTCTTATTCCTAATATTTTCACACCAAATGGTGATGGAATGAATGATGTGTTTATCGTTCGAGGTAATTTCAAAGAATTAACCGGCACGATTATGAACAGATGGGGAAATAAAATCTACCTATGGAAAGGAGTTCACAATAGTTGGGACGGAAGAACTAAATCGGGAAGTGAAGCCTCAGAGGGTACTTACTATTATATCTTTAAAGCAGTTGATTATGAAGGAGTAACAACTACATATAAAGGTTCTTTTGTACTGGAACGATAACAAACATCTATAACAACAAAAAAAGGGAAGGTTTTAAAAACCTTCCCTTTTTTTGTTGTTATGCTTAATGTTCTGAAGAAATATCTGTATATTTTTACTAACTTTAAGAACTCTTTTACACACACTTACCATGATTCAAATAACAGAATGTCCTCGTGATGCAATGCAGGGAATTAAATCGTTTATTCCCACGAAGTTAAAGGTTAAATATCACAATGCTTTATTAAAAGTTGGATTCGATACAATAGATATTGGCAGTTTTGTATCGCCTAAAGCTATTCCACAAATGGCTGACACGAAGGAGATCTTAAAAAAAATAGACCTTTCTACAAGTCGGAGTAAACTGCTTACGATTGTAGCCAATAAAAGAGGAGCAGAAGATGCAGTTCAATTTGATGAAGTTACTTATTTGGGGTTTCCTTTTTCAATTTCCGAAACTTTTCAGCAACGAAATATCAATTCGGGAATTAAGGAATCTTTAGTTCGCTTAGAACAAGTACAAAATTTATGTATCAAGCATAATAAGCAGATGATGACTTATTTTTCTATGGCTTTTGGGAATCCTTATGGAGATGAGTGGAGTGTGCATATTGTTGCCCATTGGGCAGAGCGACTAATGAACGAATTTGGTATAAAAAACTTGGCTCTATCCGATACGATTGGAGCTTCAACAAAAGAAAATATTTCTCTTTTATTTTCTAAATTGATTCCTGAGTTTCCTTCGGTTCATATTGGAGCACATTTACATACAACACCTTCTACATGGCATGAGAAAATTGATGCGGCTATTCACAGCAGGTGTAAACGATTTGATACTGCAATAAAAGGATATGGTGGATGTCCGATGGCAAAAGACGAATTGACCGGAAATATGGCTACCGAAAATTTACTTTCGTATCTAAATCAACATCATATTCAACATTCTATAAATCAAGAAGCATTTGATGATGCTGTACGCATATCATCCGAAATTTTTGATTTTTACCATTGAATTTTCATTAATAGAAGCTATGCTTGAACGAATAAAATCAAACTTAATTTTCGGTACGGGAGTAACCCTGTTTATCATTTCTTTTTTTCTTCCAACTCTACGATTATCGCTTGGCGTATCTCTATTGGGGTGGGAAGTGTTCCTTTTGCACCTTGGTGAAATATTGGTGATAGAAAATATTGTAGAATACGCTTATTACATTTTTACTGCACTGACCAATTTTTGGGTCTTAGGCTTAATAATAGGCTATTTTTCAGCCAAAAGAAAATGGGCGTTTTATGCTCTTTCGTCTTTAGCTATAGCCTCTAGCGTTCTTTGGTTAATAGCTTTTGAATATAATTCAGTGTTACTAACCGGATATTATGTTTGGGAAACGGGAATTATACTCATTGTGATTGGTCGATTTCTTGATTTTCCTGAAAGAGATGAGCCACTATAAATTCTTATTTTATAGTTTTTAACTCAATCGAAAATTCATCTTCGTCTTCTACGGGTGTAGTATTTTTGAATATAGGTTGAGCTTGCTTTATAAAATCGTCGGTAGTTTTGTATCGAGCGGAATAGTGCCCTACGATAAGTTGATTGACTTCTGCCTTTTTTGCTATAGTACAAGCATCAATAATCGTACTATGAAATGTTTGTTGTGCTCTTTCTTGTTCAGAACTTAGAAACGTAGCCTCGTGATATAATAAATCAACACCTTTAATAATTGGAATAATAGATTCTAAATAGGATGTATCAGAACAAAAGGCATATTTCCGAACTTTATAAGGTGGTAACGTTAACCGATTGTTAGAAATGAGTTCACCATTTTCTTTGGTGTAATCTTCACCTCTCTTCAACCGATGATACCACGCTATGGGTATATTATTTTTCTCAACCTCTTGGATATTCAAACGCAGAGGTCGTGGCTTTTCTTCAATTATAAATCCATTGCAATAGACTCTATGTTTTAAGGGGATTGTTTTGATTTTTATATAATCGTCTTCAAAAATTAACTCACTTTTATCAGACGTAAGGGGATGAAATTCGATATGATAAGTCAAGTAAGATTTACTTGCTCTCAATTGCATAAATATAATTTCCCCTAAAGCCTCGGGACCATATATGTGCAAGTCTTTTTTTCGTCCAAGCAAAGCAAAGGTTGAAATTAATCCCACCAATCCTAAATAGTGATCACCGTGTAAATGGCTAATCAAAATATGATTTATTTTCTGAAATTTCACCCCGAATTTTCTCATTTGAAGTTGCGTTCCTTCTCCGCAATCAATGAGAATATGGCGTTCGTGAACATTGACGATTTGTGCCGTTGGATTTCTCCTTACCGTTGGTGTAGCACTGCCACAACCTAATATTTTAATGTTAAAAATCAAAGTGTTTTATCAGATTGTAATAAAAGTACTCAAATATACAAAAGTTTATCTCCTATTTTGTTTCTTTGTGGCATAATTTTAGCTCAAACTGATTAGAACAAAAAAAATAGTTATGAAACATTTTATATTTACCTTCTTTCCACTATTGCTTACTTTGTGTGCATTTGCTCAAAAAACGAGTAATATTGTAGTTTTTGCAGAAGATCCGAAACCATTTTTTTTAATTGTCAATGGAATTAAGCAGAATCCTGAACCGGAAACGAATGTTAAAGTAACGGGGTTAACTTCTCCTTCGCTAAGTTTGAAAGTTGTTTTTCCGGACGGAACGCCAGATATAAACAAAAAGGCATACTTTGAATCGATGGGAAAAGAAATGACTTTTAGAATTGTGCACACTAAGAAAGGTTATAAATTAAGATATTTTGGTGAAGTTGATTTGGCGAGTGCGACAAGCAACGATAATCAATCCATTATTGTTTATCAAACTGTTCCACCTGCCCCTGCACCGGTAACGCAAACTACTGTTATTACCGAAGAAACGACTACAACTACAAATGGCAGTGCTGTTACACCGGTTGGTACAAGTGTTACTAATGGTGAAAATGTTAATGTTAATATGAATGTTGGCGGTTTTGGTGTGAATGTGAACGTAAATGAATCAAATACGGATATCAATCAGAATGTTGATGTTATTTCATCGTCATCATCTACGACCACAACTACGACCACAACTACTAATGGTGGTACACTATTAACTACCGGAAATCTTCCTGTTTCTGCTCCTCCTTCACAACCGGAGATTGTTTATGTTAATGGATACAACGGCCCTGTTGGTTGTGCTATGCCAATGCAAGATATAAGTCAATTAAAATCAGCTATTGAACAAGAGGACTTTTCGGATAGTAAACTAAATGTTGCAAAGCAAGCTTTAAAAAACAAATGCGTTACGGTTAGTCAAGTTCGAGAATTAATGAAATTATTTGACTTTGAAGATAAAAAGTTGGAATTTGCTAAATATGCTTATAACTATACCTATGATATTGGAAATTACTACTTGATAAATCAAGATTTTGATTTTAGCTCGACTAAGAAAAAATTAAATAATTTTTTAGAGTCTAAGTAACTTCTGATTATTCAGATAAACTTTTAAATTTATTTTGTATTGATTTTGAAAAACTCGTTTATGTTTAAACGAGTTTTTTGCTTTTTATGCTGTTGTTGTAAAAAAATAATAATCGTGCAAAAGAATTTTTCATCATCTAAGAACACTAAATTCCATTTTCTTTGCACTTATCTCAACTGAGTTAGGGATAGAACGGCGTGTTTGAACTCCTTTTTGCCCTCCTCCTTTTGAGGGCAAAAAGAGTGAGTAGTGATAGCCCGACCATTACAGCATTGAAAAGTGGTGTAGTGCAACGAAGCCGCTTTTCAACGCTGTAATGGGAACGCCCAAAATAGGCTAATCTTTATCCGGTGTAAAATAAATACGCACTTCCGTGCCTAATACTTTTCCGTCTTTTTCTAATTGGTAAGGTCCCTTTATGATAAAGTCTTGATTATTGGTCTTTTTTAATATTTCCAATCGTCCCGTGGTTATCAACATTCCTTTTGATGAATGTGTGGACTCTATTTTATTGGATAGGCTTTCTTCTATTCCTAAACCATTGTCGGTGAGTACAAATACATATTTCCCTTCTTCTTTTTTTATGGTTATGTCTATTTTTCCTTTTTCTTTTTTCGGTAAAATCCCATGCCAAATACTATTTTCTACGAAAGGTTGCAAAAACATAGGAGGAACATCCAACTCGTCGGGGTCGATTCCTTTTTCGACTGTTATTTGGTATTCAAATTTATTTTGAAAACGCATATTTTCCAAAGAGAGATACAACTCCAGTCGCTCCAATTCATCGGATAATGAAACAAGATTGGTTCCGTTGATGGAAGTATCCAAATTCTTACGAATTAGTTTGGCAAAATTGGTCAGGTATTTATTGGCTGATAGACGGTCGTTTGAATTGATATAAAACTGTATGGAATTTAAGGAATTAAATATAAAGTGTCTGTTCATACTTGCATTTAAGGATTGTTGTTCGAGTGCCAACAGCTTGTTTTTGTAAAATAATTTTTGTGTTAACGCTTTTCGTTTGACTACTTTTGAACGCCATTTCCAAATAATATAAATCACTGCAATTAAAAATAAAACCATAAGGGAAAGAAACCAAGTAGTAAGGTAATACGGCTTATTTATCACAAATGAAAAAGTAGCGGGTGATGACCATTTATTTTCTCGAATGGAGGCTCTTACCATAAAGGTATATTCGCCGTAAGGCAAATTGGTATAGGTAATATAAGTTTGAGAAGAAGCACTCGACCAATTTTCATCTACTCCTTTTAACATCACACTGTATTTAATATCAGAACTCCCCGAAATGGATATTGCTTTATAGTAAAACGTTAGATAATTTTTCTTATATCCTAACTCAAGGTTGACCGGCAATCCAGAATATCTATCTACGGAATCGCAATATTTTGACCAATTAGTTTCCTTTAAAAAAAGACGAACATCTTCTATTTTTACAACCGGTAAAACAGGGGTGTACTCGCTATGCTTTCGCATAAATCGCACTATACCTTTACTCGTCCCCATCCAAATTCGATTAGCTTTGTCTTTGTAAAAAGCATTTAAATTGGTTTCTATACCGGGCAATCCCTCATTGGTTGTTAAATGATGCTTGTAGTTTTTTTCTTTCCGCAAAAAACGGTTTAGATTTAATTCAAATACTCCAAAATTAGTACCTATCCAATAAATAGAATCATTTTCTTCGCCTATGAAGTTAATATTATTGGTACTAAAAGATTCGTGTAGAGGTATTCTTAATAAAGAATCGTTAGCGTAAAAATACAATCCATTTGCCGTCCCCATCAGTACACCTTGATGTTTGACTTCTTTCAAAGAATAAACAATTTTACTTTTTAGCAAAACATTTTTTTCAAACGGAACAAAAACAGAATCTTTCAACACAAAAACGCCGGAAGAAGTTCCCACCCATAAGCTATCGTTCACCTCCTCTATCGACCTAACATTCTTTGCCGGAAAATTACCGGGATATGTATATATCCGTTCCTCATTTTCCAAGGAAACAAAAGTAAGTCCTCTGGATGTTCCAATCCATTTGCCATGTTCGTTCTGAAAAAGAGATAAAATCTTATTGGACGACAACCACGTTACATTTTTAAACACCTCAAGCCCTGTACCTTCACTAGCCAACACCAAACCGGAAGTAGTCCCCAGCCAAAGTGTATGAGCCAAGGTATCAGCCATAACGCTCCATACTACTTTGTTCGGCAACTCACTATTATATTCCCAATCCTCTACCCTATTGTTTTCGTAACGATTCACACCGCCTCCATAAGTCGAAAAATACAATTCTCCTTCGTTCGTTTCAGCTATGGACATTACATAATTGCTATTCAAACCGTCTTTTACCGAAAAATAAACCATTTCATCGGTAATAAACCGAACAATTCCCTCGCCATCAGTTCCTAACCAAATATTTCCCTCTTTATCTTCTGTCACACTCCGCACTCTATTGGTTGGCAAACCATTATCCATAGTCAATACGTTTACCTTCTCATCTCTATCCACCACATAACACCCCGAATAACCGGCAACCCATATCTGCCCTTGTCTATCTTGCAATAATTTATTAATCCTCCTCGGAAGTTGTTTCGTTAACCAAGGCGTAAACACCCCATTTTCCAACACAAAAGCCCCTTTATTTATTGTAGCAACGAGTAAGCTACCACTTCTGAGTTGCAACATATCGGTAACTACAAAATTTTCATTTTCCAGCTGTTCACTTACATTCCATTCTCCATCTTTAATGAAACCAAAAATATTTTTTCCTCCCACCCAAACAACACCTTTCCTATCCAAAAATAATTTCGTAACATTATTTCTCTCGCTCAATGAATAGTGTTGTATTTCGTCTAAATCAAGGTTACCATCCGCATACTTAATCCTAAAAACACCTTTGTATTTAATCGCAATCCACAAGTCGCCCTTTGCGTCAAACAAAAAACTTGTGATCCCCCCCTCTCCCACCAACTCTTTTAACCCCCACGTTTTCAACTCCTTCCCTCTAATTCCGGTTATCCCGAATTGAGAAGAAACCCAAACCGCATCATCATACACCTTAATATCCTTAATGCTATTATCCGGCAATCCCGATTCCGTCGAATAACTTTTAAAATCCTGCCCATCAAAACGACTTACACCACCGGCTGTTCCCATCCAAAGATACCCGTCTTCATCTCCCGACAACACAAAAACCTGACTCTGACTCAATCCTTGCTCCACCGAATATGCGACAAAACTATATTGCTGTGCCTCGACAACAGTCCAAAACAAGGCACTCCCCCACACCAAACCCCGAATAAAAATATGTAGCAACCATTCATTCATATTTACAAAGATAATATTTTGGGCGTTCCCCTCATTTGCAAAAGAAACATACCGCTTCGCTAAACGTTTCTTTTGCAAATGAGGGTCGGGCTATCACTACTCACTCTTTTTGCCCTCAAAAGGAGGAGGGCAAAAAGGAGTTCAAACAAGCCGTTCTATCCCTAACGTGTGTAAAAATGGAAATAAAACGAATTTTAGTTTTCTTAAACGATGAAAAAATTATTTTGCATAGCCCCACCAGCTATGAAAAATTATTTTGATGAAGAATAAGGAAAATAAAAACGCTTTGTAAGACTCATTTCAATGTTTAAATTATCAATCACCGGATGACATCAAAATCCTTTACCGTTGTGTTATTCCGTTCATCAGTAACAATAACCTTAATATGATGTTTCCCTTTGGGAATTTTGTTGTATTCATCAAAGGTAAGTTTCAACAAATTCTTATGAGGAAAATAATTCGCTAATTTAAACTGTTCATCGATGTAGATTTTATAGCTTTTAATACCGCTTAAATTATCCGAAATCTTAAATTGAATAGTTGATTGTTTACCGATATTTTTTCCGTTGTAAATATTAATGGGCATAACCATAGGAGCAACCGTATCCAATTTAACCGTATATTTTCCTAATTCCTTAACCTTAGCCGTTACCCAACCGTTATGGAATTGACCACCGCGGGCAAAAGCCTTTCTTTTATCATCACTTATCTTTACGACAATAGCCTTACTCGTATCTTTCGGAGCTATACCTTGCGTCTTTATCTGTAAAACAAAACGTTTATGCAAAGGTATTTGACTATTGCCAAATGTATGCAAAGGAGCTGATGAATAAAGCGTTTTTTCTTTTTGATAGGTAATGTTTTCATCCTGATAGAGTGTTTCAGCCTCCATATTAGCCTTAAAATCTTCTTTTTCAAAAGTAAAAGGAGCTAAAGCTTTGGCATTTGTGATTTTTTGTTGGGTAGGAAAATGTTGTGAAGTAGATTTTACATTAAAATTGAGCACGGAGGTATTGCCATAAGTATCCGTAACAATATAACGAACAGAATGCACCGCATCATCGTTAAACATATAAATGCCATTATTTACCAAGTTTTCATAAATAGCAAGGTCGTTGTTATCGGTTTTAAACGATTTATGAAAACTTCTTCTACGTTTATGATATTCATAATAATCTTTATGAGCATTGATATAACGATTAGTGGCAAAATCCAGTTTTTCCATTTTTTGTTTAAAAACAGTTTGGTTATCCACTTTTAATTCAATGGTATAGATACCACATTTATTGTTAGCTCCGTTTAACCGGTCTATGGTATGTATTCCAAAACCGATGTCCCCGTTCAGTAAAATTGTAGGATTGTCTTTTAGCTTATAATTTTTTCCTGTTCCTACGATAGGAAAAACTCTTTCTTTTTGCGTCTTGTTTACCGTACCGTTAATCGGATATACTTTAATATTGAAAATAGAAGGTGTTACATTATCCGGTATATCAAAATGGAACAACAAGGGATTAACGGGGTTTTCCGACTCTGTTTCTCTAATTTCAAAATGCAGATGAGGAGCAGAAGAACTACCCGAATTTCCTGAAAAAGCGATGATTTCTCCTCTCCTTACGGGAAGTTCTTCGGGAGACAGATTAATATCTATGGTTTCAGTTTCTTTTTCAAACTGTTTTTTTCTCAGATATTGTTCTATCTTTTTGGGAAAATTTCTCAAATGAGCATACACAGAAGTATAGCCATTGGGATGCGTGACATAAATAGCTTTACCGTAGCCCCAGTGAGAAATATTAATACGGGAAACATACCCGGAATCAATTGCGTAAACGCGATAACCTTCTTTGTGATTCGTCTTTATATCCAGTCCGGTGTGAAAGTGATTGCTTCTTAATTCTGCGAAATTTCCCGCTAAAATAAGAGGAATATTTAGAGGTGCTCTAAAGTTGGTTTGATTGTAGGGTACTTGAGCGATAAAAAACTGAGGAGTTAAAATGAGTAGAAGTAGTAATTTGATTATAGTTGGGTTCATTGTTTTTGTTTTATTGAAGGAGAGCCAATAAAACAAAAGTAAAGGTCTAAAACTGTTAAATGAAAAATGAGAAGAAATAGATACCAACAAATCAGCGTTAGAATCTCTTGAATTTAGTCAAAAAAAATACCGCCCTTGAGGCGGTATTTTCGTTTCTATTCCAAAAATTGAATTATTTTAATACACATTTAGTTTCTGAAGTATTTCCCATACCATCAGTTACTTTGGCTTTGCTTCCTGACTCACATGAATCTTTTGCTTTTTTCTTACTGTCTTTGATGGTAGAAGTAGTTTTAGATTCAGCTTTGTTTCCTGCATCATCAGTTACTGTAGCCGTACATTCGCAAGTGTATTCTTTTTTACAAGAAGTAGCTCCAATCATTGCTAAAACACCTAATGCGATAAATAACTTTTTCATAATATTTTTTTTTAATTTGTTAATATGACAGCTAAGATAGTTTCATTATCGATTTTAGCAAATAAAATTATTCTTTTTTGATTGGCAAGTTAAAGAAGATGTTTTTCTTTATCGTCTAAAGATACTAAAACTCATTTTCTTAGCACTCATTTTACACACGTTAGGGATAGAACGGCGTGTTTGAACTCCTTTTTCTCTCTCGCTGTTCGAGAGAAAAAGAGTGTGTAGTGATAGCCCGACCTTTACGGCGTTAAAAAAGCGGTGTAGTGCAACAAAACTGCTTTTTTTATGCCGTAAAGGGAACGTCCTAATTATACTTCTATCCGATAACTCAATTTTACTTTTCCCGTATGTTCTTGAACCTCTTCCCAATTATTTATTTCAGAGAACACAACCTGCGTCATACCCGACGTTTTAAACACATTGTATTCGCCTGTAAGCAGATAAGAAAAATCCGTAACTCCGGGGTTGTGTGCTATAAGATAGAGCGTATTGACTTCATCGGGCGTACTCCAAACCGCTTGCAACAAATCCTCCGGCGTGGCGAGATAAAGAGAAATTTCCGTTTGTATTTCTTCTATCGGAAATACCAAAGCGTGTGCTATCAACGTTGCCGTTTGGGTGGTTCTGACAGCTTTACTTGCAACTATTTTATCGGGAAATAATTTCTGCTTTGCTAAGAATTTAGCCAATTCTACGGCTTGTCTTCGCCCTCGTGTGTTTAGTGGTCGTTCCACATCGGGCAAGTTCTTCGACCAATCAGATTTTGCATGGCGAATGATGCACAATTGTTTCATTTTCTAAAATATTTTATTGGCTACGGCATCTTTATAGACTTCGGATATTCCTTTTTTCAAGTCAATTTTACGCCTCCAACCTAAACCATGCAAAACACTCATATCCAACAATTTTCTAGGCGTTCCGTCGGGCTTATCTGTGTTGAAAGTCAATTCTCCTTTAAATCCTACAATTTCTTTTACGGTCAACGCTAATTCTTTGATACTGATATCTTCTCCTGTTCCAATATTGCATAGCGTTGGCGGATTATCCATTTGCATCAGAAAAAAACAAGCATCGGCTAAATCATCTACATGTAAAAACTCCCGTTTAGGGTTACCTGTTCCCCAAATTTCGACTTGTTTATCTCCGTTTTGTTTTGCGGTATGGAATTTACGAATCAACGCAGGTAACACGTGTGAATTGTTTAAGTCGTAATTATCATTTTGCCCGTACAAATTGGTGGGCATTGCCGAAATAAAATCACAACCGTACTGATGACGATACGTTTCGCACAATTTAATCCCTGCTATTTTGGCAATGGCGTAAGGTTCATTGGTGGGCTCTAACGCACCCGTCAATAAATATTCTTCTTTTATAGGTTGCGGACTTAATTTCGGATAGATACAAGACGACCCCAAAAACAAAAATCGTTTTACCTTATTAACATACGCCGAATGAATAACGTTGGATTCTATCATCAAATTGTCGTAAAGAAACTCAGCTCGGTAACAATTATTAGCGTGAATGCCTCCAACTTTTGCAGCGGCCAATACTACATAATCCGGTTGTTCTTTCGCAAAGAAATAAGCTACCGCTTGTTGGTTTCTTAAATCCAATTCCTTAGAAGTTCGGGTTACAATATTCGTAAAACCTTCTTTCTTAAATTTTCGCACCAAGGCAGCCCCCACCATTCCTCTATGTCCTGCTATATATATTTTATCGGTTGTTTTCATGTTTGTTATTTAGTCTGCCAAAAATACGAGAAAATAAATTGCTTTTTCACTCCATCCATATCTTTTTTGGATAATTTCTTGACAAAGACTTTTTGATGTTGTATCTTTATGGGGGAAGGATGCTAAGTTTATTTTTTGGACGTTCCCCTCTTTTTCAAAAACAACATATCGCTCACGCGAAACATTGTTTTAGAAAAAGATGGTCGGGCTATCACTACTCACTCTTTTGTGTTGCTTATATGCAACAACACAAAAGGAGTTCAAACATGCCGTTCTATCCCTAACGCGAGTGAAATTGGCGGATAGAAAGTGAATTTTTGGTTTCTTAGACAATGAATAAAAATTTTGCATAGCACTAGCTATGGAAAATTTTTATGAAGAAGGATAAGGAATCAAAAAACTCTTTATATCGTCTATTTTGCTCGTGTTAGAAATTATTACGCGACTGTGAAAAACAGTTATTTTTTTAGCTAACATAAAAACATTAATGATTATATAATCACTTGAATATCTATTTAAATTAATTAAATACACTAACACGAATAAAACCAACAAGAATAAGTTATTTTCACATAGTTAAACGATTATAGTCCAATTTATATAGCTAACCACATCAAAAAAATATATTTACTTATTAAAATTATTCATACATTTGTTGTAATTATATTATCATGAACACATATTTTATATCTATAATACTATTTATTCTTTTTCTTACAGAAATAAATATTGCTTATTCGCAAGGTTGCTCTTTAGTACCTCCTACTGGAAACTGTACAAGTGGGTGCACCTCTACATTGACAAATGGAGCAAACGTAAACGGAGGACAAGTTTATTGTTACACAGGAACTGGAATTTTAAATAATATTAATTTAAATGGGGGGACTATTCGAGTTTGCGGAAATTTGACAATAAACAATTTAAACATTAACTCTGGTGTTATATTAATTACAACATCGGGGACACTAACTATTGCTCAAAATAAATTTTTCAATGGAAATGTTAAACTTATAAATTATGGTATTGTTAATTTCTTAGGTAATTTAACACTTCAAAATTCAAACAATTACATCTATAATGCTAATATTTACAATCAAACAGGACAATTAAAATTAAACTCATCAACTAGTTATTTCATAAACACTTTCAATCATACAGCTGCAATTAATAACCTATTTATTAATTCAGGAAGGTTATGTCTAGAAGATAACAGTATTCTAATTATTAACAATCTAACAAATAATCAAAATAATACGGCTTCATTCAATTCTTTAGGTAATGCCTGTGTAAGAATTACTGGAATAGCTAATATTAATGCTACAGCATTTTCTGACGACCCTGAAATAGGAATATGTTTAGCTAATGGAGTTAGTGTTTTAGGTGGTGGAGGATGGGGAGCTGTTAGCGTCTATAATAATTGTAACTCTTGTTCTGCTCCCTTACCTATTGAATTGATTAATTTTAGTGTTAATCAATTCAATGGAGAAGTTGTTCTAGAATGGAGTACTGCATCAGAATTGAATAATGATTATTTTACGATAGAAAGATCTAATGACTCTAAGAAATGGAAAGAGTTATCTCGTATACAAGGTACGGGAAGCAGTTCTTTTATTAACAAGTATTTATACAAAGACTCTGATTTAAAAGAAGATGGGGGTTACTATTACCGCCTAAAACAAACAGATTTTGATGGAAAAGAAGAATTGTTAGCTACTAGATACGTGAATTACATACTAAATAAAGTAGAAGTTTTTCTTTATCCAAATCCAACGAATAATATAATAACAATAGAAGCAAATAAAAAAGAATTGGAAGATATAAAAATATACAATTTTTTAGGTGAAGATGTAACAAATAAAATAGAACGAATATCCACCAAAGATAATATAGAAGTAATTGATTTAAGTAATTTGATAAGTGGTTTATACACAGTAAAAACAAAAACGACAGCCAATAAAGTGTATAAGAAATAGTCCCCCCTAACATTTGCAATATCCTGTACGTAAGCTTTTAATATGTTATATTATCTCAACCATAACTATTTTTTCACAGGAATATAGCCCCTAACATATAAAAGAGTGGTCAGAATTTCAATATTACTTAACAAAATTTAAAGGAATATTAACTTTTTTCAAAAATGAAGAAAGGAAAAATAAGTCAACTCTTTCAGGATACGTTTTTTTTCTGAGAGAACCAACAAAAAAACTAGTAGAAAAAAGTACTAGTAATGAATTAGTAAAATACAAAGCGTAGCAATGTATAATCCTAATACACTATTAATTACTAAATATGAATAATTTAACTTTAAATAAATAGTTGGAAAAATTGAACGTGTGGTACTTTATAATTTCGCACTACACTCATATTGAACTATACAAATAAATACTAACAACAATCCAGTCAACAAATGAAAACACCATTTAAAATACTTCTATCATTAACTACCCTCCTTTTCTTTTTTTCGTTTAAAACTGAACCGAAACCAACCAAACATGTTTGCACTAACACGTGGGGGTTCTTCGGGCATAAACGAATTAATCGAATGGCGGTTTTTTCACTTCCTCCTGAGTTATTTTCGTTCTATAAAAGAAACATAGAATACATTACCGACCACGCCGTTGACCCCGACAAAAGACGTTATGCCATGAATGGAGAAGCAGAACGACATTATATAGATATTGACCATTACGTCAAAGAGGGAGAAGACCCTTTTAAAGTTGTACCTAAAAAATGGGAAGATGCGGTGGCGAAGTTTACCGAAGACACACTAAAAGCATACGGCATCGTTCCGTGGCACATTGAAGTTATGGTAAAACGCTTAACCAAAGCCTTTAAAACAAAAAACTTAGACCGAATTTTACAATATTCCGCTGAATTGGGGCACTACGTTGGTGATGCACACGTTCCTTTGCACACAACGGAAAATTATAACGGACAACTAACCAACCAAAAAGGTATCCACGGCTTTTGGGAATCGAGAATACCCGAGTTATCTGCCGAAGATTATAATTATTGGCTGGGTAAATGTACTTACGAAGCCGACCCATTGGAAGTGGCTTGGCGAGTGGTAAAAGAAAGTGCTGCTGAGGTTGATTCTGTTTTAAGCTTTGAGAAAAAGTTAACTGAAGAGTGGCCAGAAGACCAAAAATACTGCTACGAACACCGTGGTCAAGTGATTATGAAAGTCTATTGTAAAGATTTCGCCATGGCTTATCAAAAAATGCTTGGCAATATGCAAGAAAGAAGAATGCGTGGTTCTATCATCACAACAGCTTCGCTTTGGTACACTGCTTGGGTAAACGCAGGGCAACCGGATTTAAGTAACCTGAATGGTGAAATTTCCGAGGAAATGAAAAAAGAAATGGAAAGAAATGACCAATATTTTAAACAAGGCAAAGCCTTAGGTCGAGATTTTGAGAATTAAAAAAAGCGGAGAGTTCTCTCCGCTTTTTTTACTTTCTTTATTTTTATTGTCTTACATCCTCTTATAAAGGTTCTTAATATCTTCCAACCCAAATTTAGATTCCCAATCTTCTCCTATTGCATGTCGCCACATAAAAAGTAAATTAATGGCAACTTCTGCCATTTCTGTAATTTGTTCTTCTGTCCAATCTTTGCTTAAATTCTGAGGCAAAGTAACATTAAAACGTTTTACCATTCCTCTAAAATCTTCTACAGCATCACCATAGAACTCATCTAAATGATTAAAGGCTAAACAATTGGCATAACCATGTTTCATTCCCAACACAACCGAAAGTCCGTAAGACAATGCATGACAAGCCCCCACCTCACTGTATGTCAAACTTAAACCACCAAACAGAGAAGCCATCATCAGCTTTTCGTCGTTTTCAGGATTCTGACCGGCATTTTCGCCTAGAAAAACCTCTTTGCATAGAGCAATAGATTGGTCTCCATACGCTTGTGAAAAGGTATTATAATTAATTCCTGACTTAGACTCTATACAATGTATAAAAGTATCCATACCAGTATAAAACCATTGATCAGAGGGAACAGTAGCCGTTAAATCCGGATCTAATATCACTTGATTAAAAACCGTCCATTCACATTTAAGTCCTAATTTCTTTTCAGGGCCTGACAAAACAGCTGTCATAGAGCACTCTGCTCCTGTACCACTAACCGTAGGAACTCCCAAATGATAAATTCCTTCGTTTTTAATTAAATCCAACCCTTGGTAAAGCACAGAAGAACCTTCGTTCTTAAACATCAACGCAGACGCTTTGGCTATATCCATAATACTTCCACCTCCTATACCAACGATACCACTTGGTAAACCTTGATTTTCAAGTACCTCATCTCTAAGCGTATCTATCTGTTCAGTTGTTGGTTCTTTCGGATCAACATCAATGAAATAAATAACATCGTTTTCTTTCTTGGGTATGCGGTTTTCCAATTCTTTACCTTTAAAGTAGTTATCTACCACAAAGACGAAAAAACCGTCATTTTCCTTTCTTTTTGGAGCAATAATTTCATCCAATTGATTGAAACTTCCGCGTCCAAAAACTATCTTTTCTATTTGTTTAAAATTTTTATGCACTCTTTTATTTTATAATTATTTAATCTAAATCTGTAAAATCCCAAAACTCATCATCATCGTCTTCATCGAAATCATCACCAAAAAGATCTTCATACATAGACTCGAACAAATCATCCATATCATTTATAGATTCTTTATTAAACTCATATATATCAATTAAATGTTTTGTAGCGGATATGGACTTAAAATGAGATTTGTTAATTATCTCTTTTTCTTTTAATATCTCTTTTAATGCTTCTGCTTCTTCTTCAAACAAATCGTTCATTTCTTCTTCAAAGGGAGAATAGAAACGTAAATAAATATTACCTTTTTTGGAGCCTTCGTGTATTAATTGATTATAATCATCTTCAATTTTATCTAACTCTCCGTTTATTTGTCGTTCTATTTCTTTTAACTCTTTCTTACCAATTTTAACTTCACCTTCATTAGGTCGAACCAATTGATTTATTTCCAATAGTTTTAAATAATCACGATTTTCCCAAGCTAAGGACAAATCTTTCATTAGTTGTTCTTTTTGCTTGTCGTTGAAATTCAAATTTTCTACATCAGGATGCAATAACTTTGCTAATTGCTTATAAATAGCTTTAAATTCCCCATCGTTAAACGAATGTTTCTTCTTTTTCTCTCGATGATTTTCCGCTTTCTTTTGCTCTTCCGCATATTCAAACATTCGTTGACGAAACTTATGAATAATTTCATCGAAAGTAAGTCCTTTGAAGTCATCATAATCCATGTCAATGTCCACACCCTCCTCATCTTTAAATTCTTGAACAAGTTCATCAAACATTTGTCTCATCTCGTCACTTTCTTCAAAATCGTCCATCGCCGTTTCAATCAACTTCTTTTCGATTTCTTGAACCTTAGGAGTTCTATATTCAGCGGAGAAAAACTTCTCAATTATTTCTTGCATCCAGTCCTTCGCTTTCAACTTGTAAGATTGACTGACAGATTTCTTGTCGATAAACTTATCCAATCCAATAAGAATTTTTTCATCCTCTGCATGGATTTTCTGAATAATAGGCTCTATATGCTCATTAAAAATAGCGAAAACATCATCCATATTCTTCTCAAGGTTTTTCAACTTTCCTCTTTCTCGGTTGAGTTTTTTTATCTTGTTATTTAATTTCGTATATAATGACCCCTTTACTGGTTTAACACCTAATAACTCCAATTCCATTGAAGTCTGTACTGCTTTCTTTTTTGATTTTTTTTTAGCCATAAATAAAATTAACCTATTACTTTTTTAATAGACGCAACCATTTTACCTCCAAACTCTTTTAATTCTTCGTCACTCCAATTGGCTTTTATTCCTAATGAGATTAATTTACCTATAACTTCTTGAGCTTTAGGCAATTCTAAATTGTGGTAATCTTGGGGTGC
>JALWSJ010000139.1 GCA_026993705.1 Flavobacteriales bacterium | reverse complement strand
AGACAAAAGAGAACGGTTTGAAGCAGAATATGATGCCTTTAAACTTGGAGTTCTTATACAACAGGCACGTGAAGAAAAAGGGCTCACCCAAGAACAATTAGCTGAATTGGCCGGAACGAATAAATCTTACATTTCAAAATTGGAACGAAACCTAAAAGACATTCGGTTTTCAACACTACAGAGAATTATTAATGAAGGACTGGGCGGACACCTTGAAATATCAATTAAACTTAAGTGAAAAAAGAAGCACGAAAGCCCAACAATGGCTCATAGTGCATGCCGCAAATTGTTGTAAATATGAAGATTAAGCAATAAATGAAGTTATCTGTAAATAGGAAAATATAATTTTGAAATTGCGGCACGCACCATAGCCCTGGCCGTTGGCAGCAAGCTAAAAATTATTTTTATAACAAAATAAGTTGAAATACAAACTGGGTAATAAACTATTAATAAATAGAAAATTGATTTAATCATGGTATTATATGAGTTTAATCACAAGAAAGGATTCCTTGAAACAAAATTTGTTGGAGAGGTAACTTTGACAGAAATTATAAATTATATCCTTGATTTAAAAGTAAATAAAGAGTATCCCAGGATATTGAGAATTAAAACAGATGCTACAAATGCCATTTTTAAATTTTCAACAAATGATATAAAAAGGATTATACTAGAAACTGACAATTTAATAGAGTATTACGATGTTATTATTGACGCTATGATTGTAAGCAGACCTAAAACCACTGCATTTTCAATGTTATATAAAGAACTTGAAAAAAATGATAAATATAAATTTAATGTTTTTTCAACGGAGGATGGAGCTTTGCAGTGGTTAGAAAATCATTAATTTAAAACTTGCTACCTACATTCGTTGGCTCAACCTAAAAAAGTTTTTCTTGAAAACGAATAAAAAAATTCGTACTTTTGACTAAAAGTATAGGCCATGAATATTGAATCTAGAAAATTGTTATTTATTCAAGAGTTTCTTCGTATAAAAAATGAAGAAATCATAATAGGACTGGAAAAAACGCTAAAACAGTGGAAATCTAAACAACACGAAAAAGAACTAAAACCAATGAGTTTGGAACAATTTAACAAAGAAATTGACCAAGCCATGACTGATTCACGGGAAGATAATGTTGTCAAGGCAACTGAATTACGAAAGAAATGGAACTAGAAGTTTATTGGACTCAATTTGCCCAAGATAAATTAGATGAGATTTTTGACTATTACGAAATAAAAGCGAGTAAAAAAGTTGCCGTGAATTTAATAACGGGAATGATAGACCAGACAATAAATTTAGGCAAAAATCCCAACATTGGACAAAAAGAAGAATTATTACTGAACCGTCCTGAAGAATTTAGGTATCTGGTGTATAAAAACTACAAAATTATTTATTGGATCAATGCAATTAAAAACAGAATAGACATAGTAAACGTATTTGACACACGACAAAACCCTGAAAAAATAGAAAAATTACGTTAAAAGCCAGCTGCCAACAACACCTATGCGTCATGCCGCAGCGCATTGTAAATATGAAGATTACAGCCTTAAATGAATGCATTTGTAGGTATGAAAATTAAACGATAAAAAGCGGCACATCGCATAGCCCCAACCGTTGGTAGCAATGCTCAGCGGCGGGTACAACGC
>JALWSJ010000138.1 GCA_026993705.1 Flavobacteriales bacterium | reverse complement strand
ATTTGGCGATGCCTAATGCCAAGTTAAAAGTTCAGTTTTCCCCACTCCCCTCTTTCAACCGCAATGGCTTGGATGCTGTTTCTTTTTTAATCAAAACCAACAAAGGAACTGACTTTAGTCCATTAAATAAAATAGCCTCAGGAGGAGAACTTTCGAGAATTATGCTTACGATTAAAGCCATTTTAGCAGAAAAGGAAAACTTGGCAACGTTAATTTTTGACGAAATTGATACAGGAGTAAGTGGAGAAGTAGCCAATAAGATGGGAGAAATAATGAAAAAAATGGGAAATACTATTCAGCTTATTAGTATTACTCATTTACCACAAATTGCAGGAAAAGGTACAACACATTATAAAGTCTATAAAAAAGATACGAATAACGAAACTAATACTCACATTGAAACGTTATCGGACGAACAACGCATAAGGGAGGTAGCGACCATGTTAAGCGGCACTCCGCCTTCAAAGGCTGCTATCAATAATGCGAAAGAATTATTAGAATTTTAAATGGTATAAGTAGCCAACTGTCCGAACCTGACGCATGAGTAGAGAAACATTAAAAAATTTAAAACCAAAGCCTAACAATTCTTTTCCTAAAAAGAAGAAGAAAAAAGCAATACCCAAAAATGACGAATTACAAACCAAGACTAAAATAAAAATACTTCTGTATTCGTGGGTTGCAGTACTCTCTCCTTTATTTATCATTGCTCTGATGTTGCTCACCACATTTGAATCAGACTTACCCTCAATTGAAGCCTTGGAAAACCCGAGAAGCGACGAATCGACAAATGTTTATGACGCTCATGGAGAAATCATCGGTACTTTGTTTGCTCCTCATACCAACCGAACCAAAATAAGCTACCAAGAACTACCCGAAAATCTTATTAATGCTTTAAAAGCAACAGAAGATAAGCGTTTTGAAAGTCACTCCGGAGTAGATGGCAGAGGTGTTATGCGTGCAGTTTTAGGAGCCGTAACCGGTCAAAATAAAGGTGGAGCAAGCACCATTACTCAACAATTAGCTAAAATGATGTTTCACAATCCGGCTAAATCCTCTTTTAAACGCATCCGCCAAAAATTTGCCGAATGGATTATCGCTACACGATTAGAAACCAGATATACTAAGAAGGAAATAATCGCTATGTATTTCAACCAATTTGATTTTACCCTCAATGCCGTGGGGATTCATTCTGCTGCTCGTATTTACTTTGGCAAAGAACCTAAAGACCTTACAACTGAAGAAAGTGCCGTTTTGGTTGGTATGGCTAAAAATCCCAATTTCTACAATCCCAAAAGCCACCCTGAAAATGCTTTAAAAAGAAGAAACACTGTTCTGAGTTTAATGAGAAATGAAAATTATATTACAGCTCAAGAATATGATTCACTAAGTAAACTCCCCCTCGCCTTAGACTTTCATCGTGAAACTTATAACAGTGGTGTTGCTCCTTATTTACGTGCTTATGTAAAAAAAGAAGTAAAAAAAATAATCAAAAAAAAAGGTCTGTTAAATGAATATGGAAAACCATTGGATGTAGAGCGTGATGGTTTAAAAATTTATACTACGATAGATAAAAAGATGCAAATTCATGCTGAAAAATCCGTTGCGACCTATTTGAAATCGCTACAAAAAACATTCACTAAAGATGTAAAGAAAAATAAAAACTATCCTTTTGCCGACAACGTTTCAAAAAAGACCATCAACCGCATCATGGAACAAGCGGTTAAACAAAGTCCGCGTTATAAAAAGCTGGTGCAACAAGGTAAAGATTATAAAGCTATTAAAAAAATATTTGCTACCCCGGTAGATATGACAGTCTTTGATTGGGACAGCAAACAACATAAAAAGAAAGTGAAAATGTCGCCGTTGGACTCAATCAAATATTATAAACAAATCCTTAGAGTCGGGTTCATCTCAATCGAACCTACAACGGGATTCGTGAAAACTTGGGTAGGAGGAAATGATTATGAGTTTTTTAAATACGATAACGTTTATCAGTCCAGACGACAAGTAGGTTCTACCATGAAGCCATTTGTGTACGCTGCTTCCATCGAATCCGGAAATGCCGGAGGTGGAACGGGGAATTTAACCCCTTGCACAGAGTTTCCAAATGTTAGGTACTGCATAGAAATTCTAAATGGAAATACCACCAAACAATGGTGTCCGGGTGGCGAACGTGATTATGACGGTTTTCCTACTCCCCTATTCTTTGCTTTGGCAAACTCCATGAATAACATAACGGCTAAACTTACTGAGAACCCACATACCATTCCCCGAGTTATTCAATATTTTGAAACTATGCAACTTAAAAACAATTCTTTTGCCTCTACTCCTTCTTTAGCTTTAGGGGTTTGTGATTTATCGGTAATTGATTTAACTGCTGCTCATAGTATTTACTCAAACGAAGGTACATATATAAAACCCGTAGTTATAGCCAGAATAGAAGATAAAAACGGAAAAGTTATTTATGAATCTCAAATGAATATTACTCCTGTTTTAGATAAATTCACTGCTTTTGATGTCTTAAAAATGATGAAAGGAGTTACAGGCGTAAAACGTCCTTACGATGGAAAAATTGGCGGAACAGCCCGACGACTCCGAGACAGTAATAAACCTTATTCCTTTTTTGGAACTATGGCAGGTAAAACAGGAACAACTCAAAATAACTCCGATGGATGGTTTGTCGGTCATACACCGGATTTGGTAACGGGAGTTTGGGTCGGCTGTGAAGACCCTACTGTTCATTTTTCAACAACACGATTGGGACAAGGAGCAAATACAGCTTTACCGATTTGGGGATATTTTATGAACTCGGTTTACATGGATAAATCAATTAAAATAAATAAAGGAGACTTTTCACCGCCGATTAAAGGAATGTCAACGGTTATTTCTTGTAAGAACAAACCGACAAATACTCCTGAATGGTAAAAATTATTTTCTTTTTTTATTTTTCTTACCTTAGACCACTATACAGAGAAAGAACAACATAAAAGCTATGAAACACATTTTATTTTTATACTTTTTATACGCTACAATCGGAGCAATAGGTCAAGATACCATTTCAGCAAGTCGTCCGGGACAGTGTATTTCCAGTTCAGTTTTGAAACAAGGCACACTCCAAATTCAAACGGGTATTCAATTTGATGATTTTGGAAGTTCTACTTTGGAAGTTCCAACAACTTTATTGCGCTATGGATTGACAAAAAATATAGAAATCAGAGTGTACGACCAATTCACAAAGTTATTCACCCCTGAAGAATTGACGTTAAACACACCTCAAGCCAGTTTATTGATTAACGTAATCAAAGGAAACAAAAAAATACCTGAATTGGCTGTACAGCCTTATATAGATTTGAGTAATTCTCTGTCAACCGGGATGATTTTATCGGGTTCAAATTCTCTTAATGAAGTATGGGGATATTCATTTAACCTAGCAGAAAATTACAGCAATAAATCATGGGTTGCCTATTATGCTTTTGCCGTGAATTACACATATAAAAAAACAACCTTTTTTGTTGAAACTTTCGGAGATATGTTGCCCGATGCTACACAATTTGATGCCGGTTTTGGTTGGTTAATGAATCCTAATATTCAATTGGATTTATATGGTGGGACGAACGCTCACTTTGACGGCTACTTTATTAGTGGTGGTATTTGTGCTATACTCAAACACGGTAAATTATAATATTTTCACAGCTGTGACTTACAAAGAAAATATTCATTGTCTAAGAATACTAAATTCCATTTTCTTTGTACTTACCTCAACTGCGTTAGGAATCGTATCCCTAACACGAAATGAAAGTAAGCACATAAAGCGGTTTTGTCGCCCTCATACTTCTTCATATTTTATCTCCATGGCTGGTGCTATGCAAAGAAAATATTCATCGTCTGAGAACTACAAACTCCAGTTTCTTGCACTTATTTCATTCCGCGTTAGGGATAGAAGTGGCATCCTTTTGTGTTGTTGCACTTATGCAACACAAAAGATATAACGGATAGCCCGACCTTTACGAGGTTAAAAAGTAGTGTAGTGCAACGAAACTGCTTTTTTATGTCGTAAAGGGAACGCCCAAAACACCTACTTTTTCTTTTCTTTTTCTTGAATTTTTTGAACAAAATAGATTCCGATTATCCCTAAGATAACATTGAGCATAGTAAAGACCTCGGTGCTTAAATGTAAGAATTTTTGCAATGTCAGCGAGATCCCAACAACTAATATTCCGACGATGATAAAATGAATCATTTTTTTGCTCCGTTAAGGTTAAATCGTAATGAAAAGACATTACTGTACAAGGCTACTGACGCATCTCCAATATCAGTCAAAGCATAATCTATGGCTACGCCTTTGAATTGTAATCCAACGCCTACATTCGGTTGAAAAGTAAGACTTTCTTTTTGGGTTAAACCTGTTACCGTTTGTATGTTATTAACGCCCGCACGAACAAATATTATTTTCTTATATCCCAATTCAATCCCGAAATTCGGATCAAGCGAAAGGGGTTTTCCTTTTAATAATACGTTTCGTCTTCCATCCGTAGTAATTACTCCATCTAACTCCGCAAGAAACGAAAATTTATCGTTTATCAGCCATTTTTTAGACCCCGCTAAAATAAATCGAGGTAGCGTAAGCTCAATACCGTTTTGCGGAATTTCATTATCTGTTAAGGTAAACACTTCTATCATTTTGTCGCTCAATGTATAGCTCCACGCATTGAAGGTCGATGTAACATCTCTTGCCACCAAGGATAAATTCCACCTGTTTTTGGTATAAGTCATAGCACCGTCAATCCCAAAGCCCCACGCTTTGGCAAAATCACCTACTTTTCGATGAATTATTTTGACATTTCCTCCTATCGACAAGTTACTGTTTAACTTACGAGCATAAGAAAATAAAAACGCCATATCGGTCGCCGAAAAATAAGTAATTCTATCGTAATTCAAGTTTCCTTGTGCATCGATTAATTCTGTGGTATTCGGTATATTATCCACCCCGAAACGAATGAATGAAATTCCAAACGCACTACTACTATCAATGGTTTTTGTCAACGCTCCGAAATCATATTTGGCAATTCCCGCAAAGTATTCTGAGTGCATCAATCCTAACTGTAAATCGGTATTGGTATTCAATAATCCCGTAGGATTCCAATACCCGGCAGTTACATCGTTGGTCGATGAAGCTACTGCATTCCCCATTCCTAAAGCTCTTGCCCCTACTCCAATGTTCAAAAATTCATTACTGTACTTAGGAGCATTCACTTGCGAAACACCCCAAATAGAGGTCAATAAAAATAATATGATTATGATTTTATACATTGAAGGACAAATTTATTAAAGTTTTTAAATCTTGATGAAAATACCATTTAAAAATTGAAACGAGCTTTATAAAGCGTTTTTATTTCCCTTATACTTCTTCATAAAATCTTTCCATAGGTAAGGCTATGGAAAGATTTTATGAAGAAGTATAAGAAATTAAAACTCCCTTTCTTTCGGCTCTTTTCAATATTCATATGGTATAAAATACGTGGAATGTGCTGTATTATTGTATTCGCTTCAATATATTTATGTGAGCGTTCCCCAAATTCACAAAAAGCACGTGCTCCATGAGGAATACGTGCTTTTTGTTTTTGTGAAACGCCAAATTATCTTCTTGATTATTTTTACAAATCCAATAAAATTTCTTCCGGTTCTTTAGCTCCTCCGAAAAGCATTTTAACAGGATTTTCAAGCATTTCTTTTACTTTTACCAAGAAACCTACCGACTCTTTTCCATCGATAATTCTATGGTCATAAGAAAGTGCCAGATACATAATCGGTCTGATTTCTACTTTTCCGTTGATAGCTACAGGTCGTTCTACAATATTGTGCATTCCTAGAATTGCCGATTGTGGCGGATTGATAATCGGTGTACTCAACATTGAACCAAAAACACCTCCGTTGGTAATGGTAAATGTTCCACCTTGCATATCTTCAATAGCGATTTTACCATCTCTAGCTTTGATTGCCAATCGTTTGATTTCTTTTTCGATTTCGTGTAATGATAGACGCTCAGCATTTCTTACAACCGGTACCATCAAACCTTTTGGTGAACTTACGGCAATACCTATATCGGCATAGTTATGTGCTATCATTTGGTCGCCGTCTATCATTGAATTTACTTGCGGGTATAAGTTCAATGCCTCGGTAACCGCTTTAGTAAAGAACGACATAAATCCAAGATTCACTCCATGTACTTCTTTGAATTTAGCTTTGTACTTTGCTCTTAAATCCATAATAGGCTTCATGTCCACTTCATTGAAAGTGGTCAGCATCGCCGTTTCATTTTTAACCGCTACCAATCTCGATGCTATTTTTCTTCTTAGCATCTTCATTTTGGTAGTTGTCGTATCTCTTGTACCGCCCCAACCTTGCGTAGCTTCGGTAGGGAAACCCGCAGCCATAGCTGCAATAATATCTTGCTTGGTTATTCTTCCGTCTTTTCCCGTACCTTGAACTTTTTGAATAGGAACGTTATTTTCATCTGCTATTTTTTTAGCTGCTACGGATGGAACTCCTTTTGCGTAAGTATCTTCCTTTTTAGGTTCTTCTTTTGGTGCAATAGGATTAGGATTGGGTTTAGTTTCCGTAGCTTTTGGAGTTTCTTGCTCTTGTTCAGATTCAACTTCTTCTGTTTTAGACTCAAAGTCAGCCGGTTTCTCAGCTGAGGTGTCTATTAAACAAACTACTTCTCCTACTTTAACCGTATCACCTTCTTCTGCTTTTAGCGTGATTCTACCCGAAGCCTCAGCCGGCAACTCGAGCGTTGCTTTGTCCGAATCTACTTCTGCAATAGCTTGGTCTTTTTCTACATAATCTCCATCTTCTACCAACCATTCTGCGATTT
>JALWSJ010000137.1 GCA_026993705.1 Flavobacteriales bacterium | reverse complement strand
TGTTATTCAGGCAATTGATTGTACAAGTTCTTTACAAACATTTAAAATAATCAAAAGGTTCTTTGCAATCGTTGCATTGATAAAGAGCTTTGCATGCTGTAGAACCAAATTGACTAATCATTTTTGTGTTCGTGGATTTGCATTGTGGGCATTTAACAGTTGGGGTTTGACCTAAAATAAAATGTTTATCCGTTGTTTTTTCTGCAGGTGGAGCAATACCGTATTTTTCAAGTTTCTCTTTGGCTTTTTCTGTTAGCCAATCGGTTGTCCATGCTGGAGAATAAGTGGTTTTAATAGTTACTTTTTGAAAGCCGTTTTTATTTAGATAATTTTTAATATCGTCTTCAAATTGGTTCATTGCGGGGCAACCTGAATAAGTTGGAGTTATTGTAATTTCAATTTCATTATTGTTATTGAGGTTTACTTTTCTTACAACACCTAAATCAACAACGGATAAAACAGGAATTTCCGGGTCGGGAACTTGTTCTAATAGTTTCCAAATTTTTTTTATCGAATCCATATATAAGTTGTTTATTGTTCAATTATATTACCGTTAGCCGAATCTTGGTAGAGTTTAAAGCTAACTAAAAAAAGCAAAGAAGGCAAGCTAGATTGTAAAAAGTGAGCTATTTGCATTGACGTTAGGTACAGTTTATTTTGTTGTTCATAATTATCAGTGAGAAAAATAATTCCGTATATTAAAACGGAAACAAGTGTCAAAAATCCGTATAAAGAAAAAAGATAAATAAAAACTTTCTTGTTTTTGTAAACAAAGAAATTCAGTACTGCACCGGTAACTGCGAAAAGAATGATAAAAAGAGCAGAACCTATCCACTTAAGATAAAACAAATCGGTAATGTTTAACCCGGATAAAAGAGGCTCTAATAAAGAATCTGTATAGTTATCTACTGTAGAAATATTATTGCTGTCAATATGAGAAATATAATACGCTTGAAATTGAACATTTTTAAAGAAATAATCTCGTAGAAAATCCAAGCTGAATAATAGGGTTACTCCTATTATAATTGTGGTGTATTTAATAATACGTTTACCCATTATTTTATTTTTTGTTAGCAAACTTATTTACCCAAATGTACCACATAATAAAAACGAGTCCATAAACCAATACTTGAAAAGTAATATTGTGGTTAAAGTCTAAAAGTGTAGGCTTTTGAGCCGCTATTATGGTCAGGACGGCAATGCGAAGAGCATTGACTAAATGGAGAAGTGCTATTCCGATAAGAATAAAAGGAATTTTATATTTCCATTTTCCTTTAAAGGCAATAATGAATATAGCGAATAAACCGAATACTTTTAATCCGTTACATGGCTCACCAATCCAAACTCCTTGTGATAAATAATTTCCTTCGATGTTGGTGATGATGTAGTCGGTATTTGAATTTATGGTGGGAGTGTATCCGAATAAACGAATAAAATAAGTTGAAAAATCGGCTAAGTGTATTGAAATTTCTCTTTGTAAATCGTAATGCTTCCCCAAAAAGACATCTAGTTTGTATAGGTTTTCATAAAAACCAAACCATAGCACAACCAAAATGGTAAATTGTACAATGAATTTGATAAAGGGATTTTTGAATTGTTTTTCTAGCAACATAAAATAAACCTATTCTCAAAGGTAAGATTATATTTTTTGAATATTGTAAAAGGGGAGAGAAAATAGTCGGGTTAATAGCTCATAAACAAAAAAAGTTGAACCTTATGTAGAGATTCAACTTTCTTTTTCGTTTATGTTTTGATAAGCTTTCTTTGCTCCATAAGCAGCTCCAATAGCTAAAAGGAAACTAATTCCACCATCAATAGGTACACAAGGAGGGGGCCAACAAGGAGGTCCACCGCCCGCAGGTCCACCCGGAGGTCCACCACCCGCAGGTTGTGCTAAAGCTACGGCCGATAAAAGCAGTAACAATACAAAAAATATTGTCTTTTTATTAAAAATCATATTCACTATGAACTATAAGTTCACAAATATATAGATAAAATATTTATAACGATAATATAATTTGTTAATATTTTGTTATTGAAGGTGATGAGAGATAATTGAGGGGGAGGTTGTATTTTTCTGATTTTTATTTGAGGAATGTTGGTATAGGTTTATATTTTTGTGTTCGATATGCCTGTGATGTTGAGGGATGATTCTATTGCGTTAGGGATTATTAAGCGACTGTGAAAAACAGTTGAGTTTTTTTGAGCTAACGTAAAAATTTTGGTAATTTCATAATTCATTGATTTTCAATGTTGTATTTTTACGTTAGTTGGAATCCCTAACACAGTTAATCTAAGCACAATAAAATGTTTTTAGTAACCTTATACTTTTTTATGTTTTTTTCCATAGCTAGGGCTATACAAAGAAAATATTCATCGTCTAAGAATACTAAATTCCATTTTCTTTGCACTTATCTCAACTGCGTTAGGGATAGAACGGCGTGTTTGAACTCCTTTTTGCCCGCCCGCTTTTGCGGGCAAAAAGAGTGAGTAGTGATAGCCCGACCCTTATTTTCAAAAACAACGTTTCGCGAGAGCGATATGTTGTTTTTGAAAATAAGGGGAACGCCCAAAGTAGTATAAAGAACTTAAGAATGAATATAGATTTAATCGTACGTAAATTTAGGAAAGAACTCTCATCTATTGTCGAATATGGGACGAAAAAGAATGTCTTGTTGGCGTTTAGTGGTGGAGGAGATTCTGTTGCTTTGGCTCTGTTGTTAAAGGAAACAGGCGTTGATTTTTCGTTGGCTCATTGCAATTTTCAGTTAAGAGGAGAGGAGTCGGAGGGAGATGAGAATTTTGTGCGGGATTTCGCTAAAAAACACCAAATTCCACTTTTTGTAACTCTATTTGAGACTAGAAAAGAAGCAAACGAAAGAAACAAAGGGATACAAGAGGTAGCAAGAGAGTTAAGGTACAACTGGTTTGAGAAAATAAGACGTGAAAAGGATTTTGATTATGTTGCAACGGCTCATCACGGAGAGGATAGAATAGAGACCTTTTTTATCAACAGTATCAGAGGTTCGGGGGTTGAAGGGCTGAAGAGTATTCCGTTTAACAATAATGGCGTGATTAGACCTTTGTTGAGGTTTTCTAAAAAAGAGTTATTAGCGGTTATAGAAGAAAAGGGAGAAAAATATAGGAGTGATAGTAGTAACGATTCGCTAAAATACAGTCGAAACTTTTTGCGACATAAAATCATTCCTCAACTGGATAATGTGCATCCGAATGCTAGAAAAGGATTGACGCAAACCATAGAAAATATAACAGAAGCAGAAGCCTACTTAAAAGAGAAAATAAAAGAAGATAGAAAGCACTTGGTTGCCGAAGAACAAGGTATAATTAAGGTGCGTAAAACGAAGTCGCCTTTTCTGTTGTATCAATTGCTAAAGCTATACGGGTTTAACAAATCTCAAGTAATGAATTTGTTGGAACATACGCCCGAAAAAGGAAAATTGCTTTATAGCCCGAAGTTTGTATTGCTTGTTGATGAGAACGCTTATATAATTAAGCCGAACATAAAAATAAAGGAAGAAGTTTATACGATTGAATCGGAGGGGAGCTACACAACGCCTTTTCCTTTTGAGATAACAATTTTAGAATCAACGGACAAAATAGATTTTAGTAATCGACACATTGGATATTTTGATGCGGAGAAGTTAACGTTTCCATTGGTATTACGAAGATGGAATAAAGGAGATAAATTCGTGCCTTTGGGAATGAAAGGACAAAAGAAATTAAGTGATTATTTTACAGATATAAAAGCCAATCAATTTGAAAAAGAAAAAATTTGGATACTAGAATCCGTCGGTAAAATAGCTTGGATAATAGGAAATAGGACAGACGACCGATTTAAGCTGACCGACAAAACCACAAAGACGATAAAATTTGTAACCAATTTTTAACATTTACCGTAAATCATCAAGGCAAACTAAAGAAGAAGAAAATCCTTCGTCTTTTTCTACCTCATATTTTTTAACAAAACTAAAACACACAGAACAACTATGCAAAACACTACACTTACACCCATACTTATTGAAAAAGAAGAAATCTCTAATTTGACATTCCCTAAAAACCCGATAGACAAGAGTACAGACGACTTGAAAGTACTGAAACACAACTTGCGAAGAGCAATGATTTTAGGAAACTTGCATCGAACAAAAAGCAAGATAATCTTTGAAGACAGCGAAAGTTTAAAAGAAGTCCGCACGACAGTATGGGCAGTGGGCGACAGGAATATCGTACTAAAACAAGGCACAATTATCCCTATCAATCGAATAGTAAGTATCCGTTAAATTTATGATTTGGGCGTTCCCATTACGGCATAAAAAAGCAATTTCGTTGCACTACATTACTTTTTAACGCCGTAATGGTCGGGCTATCCGCTATATCTTTTGGTTTGCATAAAGCAAACAAACCAAAAGGATGCCACTCCTATCCCTAACGCGTATGAAATGAGCGGTAAGAAAATGAGCTTTAGTTTCTTTAGACGATGAAAAAAATCTTTGCATAGTCGAGCTATGGAAATATTTTTTGAAGAAGTATAAAGGAAATAAAAACATTTTATGGTGCTCATTTTATATGCGTTAGGGATTCCAACTAACGTGAAAATAAAACACTGATAATCAAATAATTATAAAATAGCTAATATTTTTACGTTAGCTCAAAAACTCAACTGTTTTTCACAGTCGCTTAATAGTCCCTAACGCGAAGAAAACAGGCAAGGAGGAAGAAGAATATATCCATGTATTACAATTATAAAGAAAACAAAACAAAGGATACTACATTAGTTTTTATTCACGGTTTTTTAGGAGGAAGCGAAATTTGGAAATCTTACGAAAGTTATTTCGGTGAAGAATATTCAATACTCACAATAGACTTGTACGGACACGGGAAATCAAGCGAAAATTCCGATTGTTCGCTAGAATGTACCGCAGAGAAAATCAGCAAAATAATAGAAGAGTTATCGATAGAAAGTTGTGTGCTGATTGGGCATTCTATGGGAGGGTATATTGCAGGGTATTTACTAGAGTATCTGTCGCGGGAAATAAAAGGGATTGTCTTGCTGAATAGTAGTCTTTTAGGAGATACTCCGGGGAAAAAAGAATACAGAAATCGAGCAATAGAAATAGCAGAACAACATCCTTATGTATTTACGGGGCAAATGGTCAATCATCTTTTTTTAGAGGGAAATCGAACCACTTTATCCCAAGAAGTAACCCAATACCAACAATTAGCAAAAAAAGTTCAGCCCGAAACCATAGTCAAAACATTAGAGCATTTAAGAGATAGAAAATCAAGTGTAGAACGAGCAAGAATAATGCAAACTCCCATCCTTTATATAGCGAGCAAGTATGATACTACAATACCTTACTCTCTCATCGAACAACAGTTGCCCGAGCTCAAAGCCCGAGTAATAGTGTTAGAAAAAAGTAATCATATGAGTTTTTGGGAAGAAAAAAATACGGTGCTTCTTGCCATTGAAAGTTTTTTACTATCTTTAAACTTATGATGTTGAGATTTACCCTTTTTCTTTCCTATATAAAACAAGCTGTTTTGTGCGGATTGCTTATCGCAATCTTTACCGTTGCCGTGCTTAAAGAAGCAAAGGGGCAACATTTTAATTTCAGAAGTATATCTGTAGAAGAAGGTCTTCCACGTTCAGGAGCGTATTCACTTTTGCAAGATAAAGACGGTTTTTTATGGGTAACACTAGACGGAGGAGGTGTAGCCCGGTTTGATGGAGTTCATTTTATAACCTTTGATTTAAAAGACGGATTACCCTCAAGAAAAGTAAGGGATATTCTACAAGATAATGCCGGAGATTTTTGGTTGGCTACTTCTAAGGGGATTGCTAAATTATCTAATGGTAAAATCATAAAAGGTTATACCACAATTGATGGCTTGCCTCATAACTATACAAGAACACTTACCCAAACCAATGAAGGAGAATTAATCGTAGGAACTAATAAAGGATTAGCTGTTTTTGATACTGAACAAGAAAAATGGATGCCTATATCTATTCACGATACAACGTTTACTTATAAAGTTAGATCGGTTTATAATGATAGTTTGCTGAACACGGTTTGGGCAGGAACAGAAGACGGAGTCTATCGAATAGTTAATGGGAAGTTAGATAAATGGAAAATGAGCAATCAACTACCCTCAAAAAGAATTTTGTCTTTTCTCAGAGATTCAAAGAATCGTTTTTGGATAGGAACCGGCAACGGGTTGGTTAAGTTTGAAAACGATACACTTATAATATATGACTCTATTATAGGTTTATCCAGTAAACGGGTACGAACTATATGCGAAGATAACAAAGGAGACATTTGGATTGGGACAAGAACTGGAGTGAGTCGTTACGATAGAAACGGGTTTTTACCTTTTTCTAAAGAAAACGGGCTGAGTCACGAAAGAATTAGAGATATTATAACGGATAACAATGGGACGTTATGGTTTGCTACTTACTACGGAGGAATAAATAATTTCAATCCCAATGATTATATAACATATACAACCCATCAAGGACTGGTTAGTAATCAGATTTTATCTTTATGCCAATTAAAGGATAGTACTTTAGTAGCCGGCACTTTTGACGGGCTTTCTATCTTCAGATTGAAGAAGGGTTTTGTAAATTCGGTTTTAAATTTAAATAGCTTAAACGGGTTACCTCACAATAGAATTTATAGTCTGTTTAGCGATTCTCATAAAAAGATATGGATTGGAACTAAAAAGGGAATCGCTATCACCGGTAACAATTTTTCATCCTTTCAAATTATCTCTACTTCTTCAGGATTGTCCGGAAGTGAAATTTATGCAGTATTGCAAGAAAATTCAACTACTTATTGGGTAGGAACAGACGAAGGGATTAATAACGTATCATTCA
>JALWSJ010000136.1 GCA_026993705.1 Flavobacteriales bacterium | reverse complement strand
GTCCAAAAGTATAAACTTGTCCGAGAGCCATTGCTCCTAATTCAGCCTCTAATTGTCCGGAAACCGTTAAGTTGGTTTCTTTCCCAAAAAAATCTTTCGAAAAATCAACTCTACCATCTTCCTTCAATTCAGGATTTGCCGGGTCTAATGTTGTAACACGAAACATTTCTCCTGCCCCTTCTGCATCAGATGCTGTTAAAATAGGTGTATGCAAATAATAAAACCCATTATCATTAAAGTATTTATGAATGGCATATGCCATCGCATGACGAATTCGAAAAATTGCACCAAAAAGATTTGTTCTAAACCTCAAATGAGCTTGTTCTCTAAGAACCTCTAAGCTATGGCGTTTAGGTTGAAGTATTGTTTTTTGAACTTCATAAGGGTTAGCCTCTCCCAACACAACAACTTTAGAGGCCAACACTTCAACTTTTTGACCTTTTCCTTGCGACTCTACCAAGTCTCCTACAATTTCTACTGCAGCGCCTATAGCAATCTTTTTTATGAGTTCTTCAGGGAATTTCTCAAAATCAACGACTACTTGTAAGTTGGATAAACACGATCCGTCATTAAGAGCTAAAAATCGATTGCTACGAAAAGCCCTTACCCATCCTTTTACCAACACCTCTTTTCCAACAGGTGACTCCAATGCTTCTTTTACTTTATTTCTTTTCATTTTAATTTAAAACGATTGAATTTTCTACAAAAAAACAACTAATTTAGTAAAAGAAGGCATTAAAAATCCGTTTTTTACATTACAACTATAGTGTGTAACATCATAAAATTAAAAAATCAGCTTAAACCGAGATTATCCAATAGCATTTCTATTACAAATACAAACTACTGCAAATCAATCGTTTTACTAATCCCTAATTTATTGCAGTTTGAAATCTCATTACGAACCTTATTGCGTAATCTCGGTTAAATGAGTCTGCCATTTTCTACAAAAGGGAAGATGCCACGTAGGGAAAGCAAATGTTATCCATTTCATTGGAGAAAAAATCGACCAACCACATTATTTGTTGAAACATTATTTGTATTTTAGCAGAATAATTCAATTTTATGAAAATAGAAAAAGAACTTGAAAGTAAATTTAGAAATATTGCCCATAAATCAATGGTTAATTTACTTTACACAGGATTAGCGTTACAAAATTTTTCTCAAGAATTTTTTAAGAAACAAGAAATTTCACAACAACAATTTAACGTTTTACGAATTTTAAGAGGTCAATATCCCGAAGCAGCGAGCATCGGCTTAATCAAAGAGCGAATGCTTGACAAAAACTCAGATGCAAGTCGAATTGTTGAACGTCTTCGTACTAAAAAACTTGTTTCAAGAAAGGAAAACAAAATAGACCGAAGGCAAAAAGATGTTTTGATTACCCAAAAAGGACTTGACTTATTGGCAGAACTGGACAGGTTTGACACGAATTTTGATACAATATTTAGTGAATTTTCAGAAAAAGAATTAAAAAAGCTAAATAAAACATTGGATAAAATTCGTTCTGAGGTAAAAAAACGAAGTAAAAAAATTCCTAATTAATAAAATGACAACGAGTATTTCAAAAAATAAAAACAAAAAAATTGAAGAAGAATTTATCAAACAAAAAGGTAAATTGTTTGGCTTTATAAAGCAAAGAGTTAAAACAGACTTGGATGCTGAAGAT
>JALWSJ010000135.1 GCA_026993705.1 Flavobacteriales bacterium | reverse complement strand
CCATATAGTTAATCAAACGATTCATTTAGATAATAAATTGGTGCTGGCATATTCAACACAATTAAACCTTTTATTTGATGAAGGAAAGGATATTGCTGTTACACTTAAACACAGAGAAATTTTATCACAATTGAAAGAAATTAGTAAAAGAATTCATTTCTGTGCGAATCAAATTGAGGATATCGTCTTTAAAATAGACTAAATTGGTTTATTGTGAGAGAATAAAAATAAACAAAATTATAAAATGGTAAAAGCAAAAAAGCATCTAGGACAACATTTTTTAAAGGATGAAAATATAAGCAGAAAGATTGCAGATTCATTAAGAAAAACATCGTTGTATGATGCTGTGATAGAGGTTGGTCCTGGAACGGGAGCACTAACAAAATATTTGTTGACCAGAAAAGACTTTGTAGTGGTTGCAGTAGAAATAGACAAAGAATCTGTTATTTATTTGCATGAGAAATATCCTGAACTAAGAGTGTTGGAAGAAAGTTTTTTGAATCTTGATTTTGATAAGGTTTCTACCGGCAATATTGCTGTTATTGGAAATTTCCCATATAATATTTCGTCTCAAATATTATTTAAAGTATATGAGGAAAGACATCGTGTGCCTGAGGTTGTGGGGATGTTTCAAAAGGAAGTAGCGGAGAGAGTTGCAGAGAAACCGGGAAGTAAAAAGTACGGGGTATTGAGCGTCTTGCTTCAGGCATTTTATGATATTGAGTTTTTATTTACCGTTCATGAAAATGCCTTCATTCCACCACCTAAGGTTAAGTCAGGTGTGATTCGATTGACTCGAAATAAGATAGATAAACTGGGATGTGATGAAAAGAAGTTTAAACAAGTTGTTAAAATGGCTTTTAATCAGCGTAGAAAAATGTTAAGAAGTTCGCTAAAGGCTATTGTTCCTAAAGAATTAAAAGAAAATGAACTTTTAACAAAAAGACCAGAACAGTTGGGTGTGGCTGAATTTGTTAGTTTGACGAATTTGTTGTTTGGATAAGTCACAAAAATGTTTTTTTTGAAAATTTATTGTTTATAGTTGATTTTAAGTTAAAACTTGTTTAAATTAGCTAATAAGAAACTAAAATTAATGATAAGGAAATAATTTATTGTTAGTATATACAATAATATACTAACAATAAGGGGTTATCTTAATTAGATAAGGGGGATATCTAAAATCTTAAATTCGAGAGTGATTTTGTTATGAAAAGTCAAAATATGCACTAGTGGTTTAGCATAGTTTTGATACTCTTTTAAATGTTTAAATGGTATGAGTACCAAGTGTAACCTTGGCTACAGTGAGTATCTAAAAGTAGGTATAGCCCCAATAATGGTGTAGAGTTTTGTAATAGGATTTTATTTGTGGATAAAAAAACTAAAAATTATAAGGTATATGAAAAGGGGAATTTTTATTGTTTTAATGCTGTTTTTTTGGGGAAAAGACAGCTTAGGTCAAGTTAATATTACTGCTTCTCCTAATGAATCATGTGGAGGAACTCCTGTAACACTAACCGCCGGCACACCGGTAGTTTGTGATAATTATACAATAAGTTCAATAGGGTACTCGACTAGAACATTAACAGTTGCTGCAACTGTCGTATCTTTAGGGGATGATCAGGTTTCCGGAGCTTTACCAATAGGTTTTACGTTTAATTTCTTTTGTAATAATTATACTAATTTTTACATTTCCTCAAATGGATTTATAACTTTTAGCGGAGGTCAATCGAGTGGTTGTTGTTCTGGTCAAAATTTGCCTAACACCTCCTCTCCGAATAATTTAATAGCTTTTGCTTGGGAAGATTTGGACCCGGGAAACGGCGGGCAACCCGCAGTAAATTTAATTCGATATGAAACTCAAGGGGTTTCTCCCAATAGAGAGTTAATTGTAGAATTTTATAATGTAGATCACTACCCTAGTGGAAATAGAGTTACGGTTCAGGCTATATTACATGAATCCGGAAACATTGAGATACAAACAACAACAATGCCCAGTGATGGAGGAAGTCATACTATGGGGATAGAAAATGCCGGAGGAACCATAGCCTTTGCTGTTGCCGGAAGAAATAGCTCAAATTGGTCTGCTTCAAATGAAGGGGTGTTATTTACCAAACAATCTTCATGTACAGGAGTAACTTATGATTGGCAACAACCATTAGGAACATCAATCGGTTCTGGAAATACAATTACAGTTACTCCTTTAATAACTACCACTTATTACTGTGTAACTAATAGTTCTTGTGGTACAATTACGGGTTCAAAAACAATTAAGAGTTTGTTTGTTAATGCTGGAAACGATCAGTGTACAGGAGGAGGAACAATAACCTTATACCCTACTACCAATTTTCCTGCGAATTGTAATTCCTATGATGTCGCTTCGATTGGGTTTTCGGCAAGAACATTAACAGCTGCCGCAACTACGGTTTCTTTAGGAGATGATCAGGTTTCAGGAGCTTTGCCAATAGGTTTTACGTTTAATTTCTTTTGTAGTAATTATACTACTTTTTATATTTCGTCTAATGGCTTTATAACCTTTAGCGGAGGTCAATCGAGTGGATGTTGTTCCGGTCAAAATTTACCTAACACCTCTTCTCCAAATAATTTAATAGCTTTTGCGTGGGAAGATATTGACCCGGGAAATGGAGGGCAGCCGGCAGTAAATTTAATCCGATATGAAACTCAAGGGGTTTCTCCCAATAGAGAGTTAATTGTAGAGTTTTATAATGTTGATCACTATCCTAGTGGAAATAGAATTACAGTTCAAACAATATTACATGAATCAGATTATTCTATAGAAGTGCAGACAACAGCAATGCCGAGTGATGGGGGAAATCATACTATGGGTCTTGAAAATTCAGGAGGGACAGCTGCTTTTACTGTTGCAGGGAGAAATAGTGCAAATTGGTCTGCTTCAAATGAAGGTATTCGATTTTCTCAGAAAAATAATTCGGTTGTTACATGGAGTCCTGCAACGGGTTTGTCCAGTACAACTGTTCTAAATCCTAATGCAACACCTTTAGTAAGCACTAACTATACAATAACAATAGACAACGGTGCCGGTTGTGTTTTAAGTGATGTTGTCAATGTTAACCCTGCTTGTCCGTTACCCATCGAATTAGTTTCTTTTACGGGGAGCTGTGATGGAAATTCATTTCTTTTTAATTGGGCTACTGCCTCTGAAATAGATAATGATTATTTCACTATAGAGCAATTGGATGAAAAAACACAACAATGGTATTCTGTTGCACAAATTGAAGGTGCAGGGAATAGCGTACAATGGATAGATTATTCATATAGTGTTAAATTAAATGTAGGAAAGAAAGGTTATTTTAGATTAAAACAAACAGATTATGATGGGAAATACAGTTATTCTAAAGTGATTTATATTAATTGTAACGAAGTTGGGAATGTTTCCGGTTTTCCTAACCCTACATCAAGATTATATACGTTAGATTTGAATAGTTTGGGTAAGAACGAAAAGATAATTGTTATTCAAAATAGTCTAGGTAAGACAATTGATAAAAGAACAACAAGAAAAGAAATTGAAATTATTGATGTTGCTAAATATACTAAAGGAATGTATTATGTAACGATATCTTCGGATAATTTTTCTAAAGTTCTTAAGATGATGGTACAGTAAAGATTTATATTTTAAAGAAGTATAAGCTCTATTCTCGTTTACAAAAACCAATCTTAATTATTAAATATAGTTAAGGATAACCAATTTATTGGTTTTATTTCAAAATGAAGAAATCTGTACTTAACACACTTTTGGGGATAGTATCTCTAATGTCTCTTTTCAATATTCAAATGGTATAAACAAAAAATAAAGAACTATTTTTGTAGTTCAATATTAATGAGGAAACATAATGAGAATAATTCTATTTACCGGTAAGGGAGGCGTAGGAAAAACAACAACAGCTGCGGCTACCGCGTTAAAATGTGCTGAAAATGGTTATAAAACGTTAATCATTTCTACCGACCCGGCTCATAGTTTAAGTGATGCTTTAGATATGCAACTAGAGCCTGAACCAAAACCCGTTAGTCCTAACCTGTGGTGTATGGAGTTTGATGTATATTATTCCATGAAGAAGTACTGGGGAAATATGCGTGAGATGATGAAAGCCATATTTAAATTTCAAGGGGTAAAAAACGTAGTTGCAGAGGAATTATCCGTTTTACCAGGTATGGAAGAAGGAGCTGCTTTTCTTTGGATAGAAAAATTTTACAGAGAGAAAACATATGATGTTATCGTAATAGACAGTGCCCCAACAGGAGAAACGCTCACCTTGTTAAGTCTTCCTCAGGTAACAAAATCATGGTTGACAAAAGCTTTTCCTGGACAAAAATTCGCCATAAAAACCTTAGGAAAAGTTGTTAGAAAAGCAACAGGAATACCTGTAGATAAAGGTTACGATGAGATGCAAGAACTTTTTGATAAGTTAGAAACCATCCAACAAGCATTTTTAAATCCTGAAATCTGTTCCATTCGTATCGTTGCAAATCCCGAAAGGATGGTGGTGCAAGAAAGTAAAAGAGCTTATTCATATTTACAATTGTATGGGTATAATGTAGATGCTGTAATCGTAAATAGAATTTTACCCGAGGTAGAGTCAGAGTTGTTTGGTGAATATATTGAAAAGCAAAAGGAATATCTGCAAGAAATAGAAGAAAGTTTTGCCCCGCTTTTTATTAGAAAAGTACCTCATCAAGGGAAAGAAGTTTTTGGTATGGAGTTACTTAAAAAAATTGGTGATACCATTTATGGTGATACAGACCCAACGGCGGTGTACCATTTGGAAAAACCATTAAAAGTAATTGATACGGAAAATGGGTATATTGTAAAATTGAAAATACCTTTCATTAAAGAAAAAGATTTTGAGTTGAATAAATTTGGTGATGAACTGATAATTGATTTAAAAAACCGAAGAAAAAGTGTCTTTTTACCAAAATTCGCCAATTATATGAAGATGGCATCTTTTTCGTACGAATCTCCATGGTTAACCATAGATTTGGTTAGAGAATAACGAACAACTTTTTTTGATGTTCTACGTTGAGGGTAACAGATAACAAACACGAATGAAAAAAATAGTACTTTTCTTACTGCTGATAAACGCATTTACCTTGATTCACTTTTCATGTAAGAAAAAGAATCAAAGTGTGCCATATGTACCTGTTGATATTTATCTGAATATCTCTTTGCCTGCCTATGTTAATTTGAGTGGAGTCGGAGGTTGGACTTATGTTACGGGAGGAAGTAAAGGGTTAATCGTGTATCGTCAAACATTAGATAATTTTATGGTGTATGATAGGCACTGTACCTATAATGTTGATGCACCTTGCGGAGCTGCAACGGTGGACTCCAGCAATGTTACCATTAGTTGTACTTGTGATGGTAGCAAATACCAAATTTACGATGGTGCGGTTATTCAAGGTCCTGCTACTTTTGGATTAAAACAGTACTCATCAACTTACGATGAGTATAATAATACACTGCATATTTTTAATTAATGAACTTGTTTATAGTCAACTCTCAAAACTAAATGAGCTTCTCAAATAAAATTCTGTCTTGGTACAACGTAAACAAAAGGGATTTACCTTGGCGAGAGAGTAAAAATCCTTATTTTGTTTGGTTGTCAGAGGTTATACTGCAACAAACACGTGTAGCACAAGGAACAGCCTATTACTATAAATTTGTCGAACACTTTCCTACGGTTCAGAAATTAGCATCTGCATCAGAAGAAGAAATATTAAACCTTTGGCAAGGTCTAGGTTATTATTCAAGAGCTAGAAACTTACACAAAGCAGCACAACAAGTGGTAAATGAGTTTAACGGAGAATTTCCGACTACTTACAAAGATATATTAACCTTAAAAGGAGTTGGTGACTATACCGCATCAGCAATATCCTCTATCTGTTTTGGAGAGCAAAAAGCTGTTGTAGATGGAAATGTGTACAGAGTTTTAGCTCGTTATTTTGGACTTGACACTCCTATTGATTCAACACAAGGGAGAAAACAGTTCAAAGTATTGGCAGAAGAGTTATTGCCTACAAAAGAAGTAGGAGAGTATAATCAAGGGTTGATGGAACTTGGAGCATTAGTTTGTTCACCAAAATCTCCTGATTGTGTTAGGTGTCCTATTAATAAGAGTTGTATAGCGTATTCAAAAAATACAATGGCTAATTTCCCTGTTAAATCCAAAAAGACAAAGCAACGAAAACGTTACTTCAACTATTTGGTAATAGAAAACAAAGGGAGCTATTATATAGAGAAAAGAATAGAAAAGGATATTTGGAAAAACATGTATCAATTTCCGTTAATTGAAACATCAAAAGAACAAGAAAGCCCCGTTTATACCTCTAGCGATTTAATTCTTATAGGAAGAAAAGTAGCTAAAAAACATGTGCTTTCACACCAAACTATTTATGCTGTCTTTTGGGAGTACAAGCAAATTAAAGATAGAGAATTGAATCCCAATTGGATTAAAGTAAATGATTTTTCAAACAAACCACTTCCTCGGTTAATAGAGCTTTATGTTGAAGGAGGGTTATTGAGATGAACTTTAGTATATATTTCCTCTGCTACCAATGTCCAAAATGTTAATATATAAACAATCGTCAACAATCTCATAGATCACTCTATAATCACTAGTACGTCCTTTTAATTTTTTACAGCCTTTAGGTCTAGGATTTTTCGCTAAACTTAAAATACAGTTTTTAATTTTGTTATAATAGGGAGAGGGAATCTTTTCTAGTTTTTTTATAACTTTTTTTTCTATTTTGACTTTATACATCTAAGTCTTTATTTCTTTGTTTGTAAGCGTACGGTGAAGTACGTCTTGTAAGATGATTAAAATACACTGACTTTTGTACCTAAACAAAAAAAATAGAAATTTATGTTAGGATTAGGTACAGAACATACATACTGTTACTATTTGTCAT
>JALWSJ010000134.1 GCA_026993705.1 Flavobacteriales bacterium | reverse complement strand
GTGCTAGACCAATACTAATGCGTATTTTGACTTTTCATAACGAAATCACTTGCGGATTTAAGGTTATACAAAAATATTCAAGGCTAGTAAAAATTATTAACCGCATTTATCGTGTTGATAATGAGGATTAAAAATTTTTGATAACGCAGAAGATTGAAGTAGAATGAGTTTCTATTCAATTTTCGAGGAATATTGCAACGGTCTTAAATTATACCATTTCAATAATTAAATGAATTTAGTTCCTTAAATCACAGTATGTCAGAAACATTCATAAAGCAACAAAAATACACTTTACTTTGGAGTCTATTTGTTTTGGTTGTCTGTTTGATTCCAGGTAATGAAATTCCTTCTAGCCCTTTTATTAATATTCCTCAATTTGATAAAATAGTTCATTTCTTTTTCTATTTTATCTTATCCTTTTTGTTTCTATTTTCTTTAGGAAAGCCATTAAATAGCTTTAATTATTTAGCCTCAATTCTATATTGTCTTGTTTTGGGAGTGTTTATAGAATTTATTCAACATTATTATATCCCTAATAGAGAAGGGGATATTTTTGATGTGTTAGCTAATTTTATTGGTAGTTTGGTCGGATTATTCTTTTTTGTTTTGAAATTCAATATCATCAAAAAATAAGTCTGTATTTTGGTTGGGTTGTTCACCTGACCTTATATAATCTTTCATGTTTTTTGTGAAAATGTTATGCGTGCATAACATTTTTTACTATATTCGTATCGTCATTTATAAAATGCATCTTGTTTATCAATAGAAAATAAGAAAGGTAAACAGAAAAACGTGAGAAATAAATTAGATGAAACCAGAAGAGACAATAGATTTTCACATACGTTGGGCATGGTTTAATATATCCAGAATGTATAATCTTGAAGCCTCAAAATACGGAGGTTCTATGGCTATTGGATATGCGTTGTTAAATATAGACATTAACAAGGGGACTCCTTCTACAAAATTAGCTCCCAAAATGGGAATGGAATCAAGAAGTCTGACAAGAATGATAAAATCATTGGAAGAAAAAGGAATTATCTACAAAAAAGCTGATGCTCAAGACAAAAGAATGGTGCGTTTATTTCTGACTGATTTAGGGAAAGAGATGAGAAGTAAAGCCATAGATTCTGTGCATCAATTTAATTATACAATTAGAGAAGAAATTAGCCCAAAAGATTTAGAAACAACGTTCAAGGTCTTATCACAAGTAAACGAAATAATAGACAGAAATAATATATTTAGTTAAACCTATATTCATACGAATAAAAAAAGAAAACAAATGAAACGAAACATCAGAAAAGTTGCAGTATTGGGGTCGGGAGTAATGGGCTCTGCTATTGCATGTCACTTCGCTAATGTAGGGTGCGAAGTTTTGTTGTTGGATATTGTGCCGAAAGAGGCAGAAAATTCAACCAACAAAGTAGAAAGAGACGCTTTGGTCAATAAAGACTTAAAAAAAGCTTTAAAATCCAAGCCCTCTCCTATATATAGCCAAAGTTTTGCTAAACGAATTACCACAGGAAATATGACCGATGATATGCCTAAAATTGCAGATTGCGATTGGGTTATCGAGGTAGTAGTAGAACGTTTGGATATTAAGAAAATTGTTTTCGAAAATGTAGAAAAATACAGGACACCGGGAACATTAATCACGTCCAATACTTCCGGTATTCCAATTCACATGATGTTGGAAGGGAGAAGTGAAGATTTCCAAAAACACTTTTTGGGTACACACTTCTTTAATCCTCCGAGATACTTAAAACTATTGGAGATTATTCCTACCCCTAAAACTGATCAAAAGGTGGTGGATTTCTTAATGGAATACGGAGCTAAGATTTTAGGTAAAACTACCGTTTTATGTAAAGATACTCCGGCTTTTATCGCAAATCGTGTCGGAGTTTTCGCTATCCAAGACTTATTCCATACCGTTAAAGAAATGGGGCTTACAGTTGGAGAGGTTGATAAATTAACCGGTCCGATAATGGGAAGACCAAAGTCAGCAACATTTAGAACTAGCGATGTCGTTGGATTAGATACATTGGTTCATGTAGCCAACGGTGTAAAAGAAAACTGTCCGAATGACGAAAGAAAAGAAGTTTTTGAAACTCCAACTTTTGTTCAATCAATGCTGGATTATAATTGGCTGGGTAGTAAATCAGGACAAGGTTTTTACAAAAAAGCAAAAGACGAAAACGGTAAAAAAGTCATCTTAGAGTTGAATTTAGAGACAATGGAGTATCAACCAAAAGCAAAAGTAAAATTTGCTACATTGGATGCTGCAAAACAAGAAACAGACTTAAAGAAAAGAACTAAAAAACTGTTTTTCGGAAAAGATAAAGCAGGAGAATTTTACAGAAAACTATATACAGGAGTTTTTCAATATGTAACGTACAGAATACCGGAGATTTCAGATGAAACGTATCGTATTGATGATGCTCTTAAAGCTGGTTTCGGATGGGAAATGGGACCTTTTGAAACGTGGGATGCCATCGGTTTTGAAGAGGTAATCAAAGTCATGGAAGAAATGGGCAGAAAACCCGCTCAGTTTGTTTACGACATGAGAGATGCCGGTGTTACTTCATTCTACAAAATAGAAGACGGTAAACGTAAGTATTATGACTTAAAAGCTAAAGAATACTTAGTTATTCCGGGAACAGAAGACTTGTTAAGCCTTGCTACATTGAGAGAAACCAATACCGTATGGAGCAACTCTGATGTTTCCATTATCGACTTGGGAGATGGCATCTTAAATGTAGAATTTCACAGTAAAATGAACACTATTGGAGGTGAAGTTCTTGCGGGAATTAACAAAGCTATTGATATGGCTGAAGCCGATGAGAAATATAAAGGTGTTGTTGTTTCCAACGAAGGTGAAAATTTCTCGGTTGGTGCTAACGTAGGGCTTATCTTTATGATGGCAGTAGAGCAAGAATACGAAGAATTGGATTTTGCTATTCAAGCCTTCCAAAACACGATGATGAGAGCACGGTATTCTAATATTCCGGTTGTCGTAGCACCGCATGGAATGACTTTGGGTGGAGGTTGTGAACTTTGTTTACATGCTGATAAAGTTGTTGCAAATGCTGAAACATATATCGGATTAGTAGAGTTTGGTGTTGGTCTTATCCCAGGAGGTGGAGGAACAAAAGAGTTTGCTCTAAGAACATCAGACGCCTTTAAGGAAGGAGATATACGCATCAATGAATTAAAAAATCGTTTCTTAACTGTCGGACAAGCTAAAGTTGCTACTTCTGCTTATGAAGGTTTTGAATTAGGGTACTTAAGAAAAGGACAGGATGAAGTTGTTATATCAAGAGCTCACCAATTGTCTTACGCTAAACAAGTTTGTTTAACAATGGCAAATAAAGGGTATCAACAACAAGCTAAACGTAAAGACATAAAAGTACTGGGTAACGAAGGTTTAGGAATTGTTTACGTGGGAGCTCATTCTATGATGAGTGGAAACTATATGTCAAAACACGATCAAGTAATTTCTGAAAAATTAGGTTTTGTAATGTGTGGTGGAGATTTATCTCAACCGACTGAAGTATCTGAACAATACCTTTTAGATTTGGAAAGAAGAGCCTTTTTAGAACTTTGTACTGAAAAGAAAACCCTTGAAAGAATCCAAAGTATTTTACAAACCGGAAAAGTTTTAAGAAACTAAAACGGTTTATTCTAATTAAATAAAAAAACTAGAACATGAGAACAGCATATATAGTAGGTGGTTATAGAACTGCCGTAGGAAAAGCTCCGAAAGGAATGTTTAGATTTACTCGTCCCGACGATTTGGCGGCTGACGTGATAAAACATTTATTAAAAGACTTTCCACAATTAGACCACAACAGAATCGATGACGTAATTGTGGGAAATGCAACACCGGAAGCAGAACAAGGATTAAATATCGGAAGAATGATTTCATTGATGGGATTAGACACAGAAAAAGTTCCGGGAATGACCGTCAACCGTTATTGTTCTTCAGGATTACAAACTATTGCCATTGCAACCGCTCAAATTGAAGCCGGACAAGCAGATTGTATCATTGCAGGAGGGGTAGAAACAATGTCGCCGATACCTTTCGGTGGTTGGAGAATAGTCCCTAATGCAAGAGTCGGTAAAAAAGACCCTGAATGGTATTGGGGAATGGGGTTAACGGCTGAAGCTGTTGCTAAAGAATATCATATATCAAGAGAAGAGCAAGATGAGTTTGCTTATAATTCACATTTGAAAGCTTTGAGAGCCATAGAAAATGGAACTTTTAAAGACGATATCGTGCCGATTACAGTTAATGAAACCTACGTGAAAGACGACAAAAAAGTAACGAGAAGTTATGTAGCGGACACAGACGAAGGTCCTCGTAAAGGAACTTCTTTAGAAGTTTTAGCAAGATTAAGACCAGTATTTGCAGCTGGAGGTTCGGTTACGGCAGGTAACTCCTCTCAAACATCTGACGGAGCTGCTTTTGTGATGGTAATGAGCGAAGATATGGTAAAAGAGTTAGGTCTTGAACCTATTGCTCGTTTGGTTTCTTATAGTGTAGTAGGGCTTGAACCTCGTATTATGGGAATGGGACCTGCGCTAGCAATTCCGGCAGCCCTTAAAAAAGCAGGCATGAAACAAAGTGACTTAGAACAAATTGAACTAAATGAAGCTTTTGCTTCTCAATCTGTAGCCGTACTTAAAGAGTTGGATTTGAACCCTGACATCGTAAATGTAAATGGTGGAGCAATAGCAATGGGACATCCTCTAGGATGTACCGGAGCAAAATTGTCAGTACAGCTATTTAACGAAATGCGACGCAGAGAACAAAAATACGGAGCAGTTACTATGTGTATAGGCACAGGACAAGGAGCTTGCGGAATATATGAATTTTTAAAATAGATTAGATTATTAACCATTTCTGAAGCGGTTAACTCCTTAACCGCTTCAGAAATAAAATAGAATAAAAATGAGTGAAACAATAAACAAAGTAGAAGCTATCAAAGGTGGCGAATTTCTTGTTAAAGATGTAGAGGCAAAAGACATTTTTACACCGGAAGAATGGTCGGAAGAGCAACAAATGATAGCTCAAATGTGTAAAGATTTTATCAAAGCAGAAGTTGCTCCTAATTTAGATTTAATCGACAGTCAAAAAGACCCTAATTTCGTTCCTTCTTTATTAGAAAAAGCAGGTGAATTGGGTTTGTTATCTCTTTCAATTCCCGAAGAATTGGGAGGAATGGGATTAGATTTCAAAACCTCTATGTTGGCAACTGAAGCCTTGGGAAGCGGACATTCTTTTTCTGTGGCTTATAGTGCACATACAGGAATTGGAACTTTACCGCTTTTGTATTACGGAAATGATGAACAAAAAGCTCGTTATATCGGTCGTTTGGCTTCTGGAGAATGGAAAGCTGCTTATTGTTTAACTGAGCCGAGTGCGGGGTCAGATGCTAATTCAGGAAAAACAAAAGCTGTTCTATCTGAAGATAGAAAACACTATGTGTTGAACGGACAAAAAATGTGGATAACAAACGCAGGGTTTGCTAATCTATTTACTGTTTTTGCTAAAATAGATAACGATGAAAATTTAAGTGCCTTTTTAGTTGAGGCAGATAGCGAAGGAATTACTTTAAATCCCGAAGAAAAGAAAATGGGAATAAAAGGTTCTTCTACTCGTCAAGTGTTCTTTAATAACGTAAAAGTTCCCGTAGAGAATTTATTGTACGAAAGAGGACAAGGATTTAAAATTGCGGTAAATATCCTTAATATAGGAAGGATAAAATTAGCTGGAGCTTGTGTTGGTGGAGCTAAAGAAGTGATTTCAGAGTCAGTTAAATACGCAAACGAAAGAGAGCAATTCGGACGACCTATTTCAAAATACGGAGCTATTCGACATAAAATTGCTCAACAAGCAATATTAGTTTGGACAGCTGAAACAGCTACTTATAGAGCTGCTCAAAATATCGATGACGCCATTAAATCTAGGATAGAAGGAGGAATGGAAAAGTCTAAAGCTACACTGAAAGGTATAGAAGCTTTTGCTCCTGAATGTGCTATCTTGAAAGTTGTAGGTTCAGAAACATTAGATTATGTTGTTGATGAAGGCGTACAAATTTACGGTGGTATGGGCTATTCTGCTGAAACCAACGTTGAACGTGCTTACCGAGATTCCAGAATCAATAGAATTTTTGAAGGAACAAACGAAATCAACCGTTTGCTTACAGTTACCATGATTCTTAAAAAAGCAATGAAAGGTCAAATTGATTTGATGGGGCCTGCCATGGCGATTGGTAAAGAGCTAATGGGGATTCCTGATTTCGGTGCCACAGATACCTCTTTATTTACCGCAGAAAAGAAATATATCAAAAATTTCAAAAAAGCCCTATTGATGGTAGCGGGAAGTGCTGCTCAAAAAATAGGAGAAAAAATGGCAAAAGAGCAAGAGGTTGTAATGAATGTTGCCGACATGATTAACTGCATTTATGTAGCTGAATCAGCTTTACTTAGAGCAGAAAAAGTTGTAGCATTAAAAGGCGAAGAAGCAGCTCAAAACGAGTTGGATATGATGCGTGTTTACATCTACGATGCAGCAGACAAAATCAACAAAGCAGGAAAAGATGCTTTATTCTCGTTCGCCGAAGGAGATGAGTTAAAAATGATGATGATGGGATTAAAACGTTTCACAAAACACGAACCATTCAACGCAAAAGAAGCTCGTCAACGAATAGCACAAACAATCATTAATAATAATGAGTACTGCTTCTAATTATTAAATTGATAAAGTTGTTACACTTATACTAAGTCTCGGGAGTTATCTCGGGACTTTTTTGTTTCTAATAAATTGAGCGTTCCCCTCATTTGCAAAAGACACATATCGCTTTCGCTCAACGTTTCTTTTACAAATAAGGGTCGGGCTATCCACTATATCTTTTGCCCTCCAAAAGGAGGGAGGGCAAAAGGATGCCGCTCCTATCCCTAACGCAGATAAAATAAAGA
>JALWSJ010000133.1 GCA_026993705.1 Flavobacteriales bacterium | reverse complement strand
ACAAAAAATTTGTTGGTAAAGGTATTATTCACGTTGCCGTATGGAAGAAAGGAGATAAAAGAACTATTTATCATATGATATATCAAGACGGTAAAGATAAAACTTCTTATATGAAACGTTTTGCCGTAAGTAGTATCACACGTGATAAAGAGTACGACTTAACACAAGGAAACAAAGGTTCTCGATTATTGTATTTTTCTGCCAATCCCAATGGACGCAGAGAAGTCGTTGGAGTGAAGTTAAGACCACGTCCGCACTTAAAGAAAATTAGATTTGAAATAGACTTCGGAGAAGTAAAAATCAAAGGCAGAAGCTCAAAAGGAAATCGAGTAACCAAAGAGTTAATAAGCAAAGTAGAACAAAAAGAAGTAGGAGGGTCAACACTTGACGCTCGTAAGGTTTGGTGGGATCCAATTGTACGCAGATTAAATGATGAGGGTAGGGGAGAGTTGTTAGGAGAATTTAGCGGAGACGATAAAATTTTAACATTGCACGAGTCCGGACATTATCGATTAAGTGGTTTTGAGTTAGCAACAAAATTCCCCGATGATTTGATGCATATCGAAAAATGGCATCCCGAAAGACCAATAGCTTGTGTTTATTGGAATGGAGGGAAGAAAATGTATTATGTAAAACGTTTTTATGCCGAAGCATCAACTAAGCCCGTACTCTTTATTTCAGAAGACGAAAGCTCATATTTAGTTTTGGCAACTACACAAAAAGAGCCGGAAATTAAAATCATATATAATAAGCATCTCAGAGAAACCAAACATTTACCAGATAAAGTTGAAGCAATAAATGAAATCATTGATGTTAAAGGACTAAAAGCACAAGGAAACCAATTAACAAAGTTACGGGTTAAATCCATAACGCTTTTACCGCCGAAAGACGAGGATAAATGGGAGGAAGAGGGAGTAGCAAAGCAAGAAGCAGCAACGGAAGATAAAAACGAAACAATTTCTACGCAAGAACAAGTAGAGTCAACCCCAAAAGAAGAACCAAAAAAAGTTACACCGATACCCGATGAAAAACCTTTAGAGGTAGAGTGGGAAATCAGTACAGAACAAAAAGAAGATCCAAAAGAAAAACAAGACACAGAGCAAGCCAAAAACAAGAAGAAAGGCGGAGCAATAAAACCCGAAGACGACGACAGCCAAATGACCTTGTTTTAAAATGCTTGGAAAATCAGGGGAAAACTCATAAATTGGAATACATTGAAAGTATATAGAAATATAGAAGATTTTAAAGATGTCAAAAATCCTATTGTAACAGTAGGAACCTTTGATGGAGTTCACATTGGGCATCAACACATACTCAAACGACTCAAGGAAGTAGCAGATGAAAATGGTGGAGAAACAGTACTTTTGACTTTTTTTCCTCACCCTCGAATGGTAGTGTTTCCAGATGATAATCGCCTGAAACTCATTAATACCTTAGAAGAAAAAATAAAATTATTAGAAGATTTCGGATTGCAACATTTGGTAATATTACCCTTTAGTAAAGAGTTTTCAAGAGTTTCACCAACCGAATATGTACGGGACTTTTTAGTAAACAAACTTAACGTAAACACTTTAGTCATAGGTTACGACCATCGTTTCGGGCGAAATAGAGAAGGCGACATCAATCTACTCAAAGAACTATCACCCGTTTATGATTTCAAAGTTGAAGAGATACCCGCACGAGAAATAGAC
>JALWSJ010000132.1:818-1699 GCA_026993705.1 Flavobacteriales bacterium | reverse complement strand
TATTCAACCGTTGAGTGATTCCGAAATTTTGAAAAGGTCGTTGGTTCATATCGTAAATAGTAATGATTAAAAGGTTGTAATCCTTCAAGTCTTTGTATATTCCTTCAATCTTATCTTTGGGTACTTTGGTCGGATATGAAAAAGTATCGAAAGAGGTGTAACGGTCTATTGAACGATTAAAAACATTATTGTTTTTCTCTCCAAAACTAACCGATGCTATTTTTAGCGAATCCAATTGTTTAAGTGGTATTAAGTTTCCTTCGTTTTTTAATAGGGTTAGTGCATTTTTAAAGAGTTGAACATTGATTACACTATCTTCTTTTGAATTTAAGTCCTCTGTTAATCCCTCTATTTTAACCTCTTGCTTTTTGGATAATCCTGCCCAATACTTTGCGTATAGAATTTTTTTACAGCGTTTATCAATTTCTTTTTGTGTGATAGATTTATTGTGTATTGCTTTTTTTATTTCCTCTATCGCTTTAGGCACATCTTCGGAAAACAGCAACACATCATTACCCGCCAATAGAGCTTTAACATCAACTATCCCCGGTTCGTAGTATTTGCTGACTCCTTTCATATTGAGAGCATCGGTAAAAATCAACCCTTTAAAACCTAGTTCTTTTTTTAGTATTTTATCTACTACTATGGGAGATAAGGTAGAGGCACGGTTGGGAGTAGAATCTATTTTAGGCATATACAAATGAGCCACCATCATACTTGAAAGCCCTTTGTTTATTAAGTATTTAAACGGGTAAAGTTCCAACGTGTCTAAGCGCTCTTTGGTATGATTGATAATTGGTAATGTTTTATGAGAATCACTATCGGTGTCTCCGTGACCGGGAAAGTGCTTTGCATTTGCCATTACGCCTTCATCTTGCATT
>JALWSJ010000132.1:0-808 GCA_026993705.1 Flavobacteriales bacterium | reverse complement strand
CCTTTCATATAGGCATACGATTTTCTTGCTACAAGTTCTTTGTTCTCTCCAAAAGAACGGTAGCTGATTATCGGGTTTTTAGGATTGTTATTGACATCGGCTACCGGTGCTAAATTCACTTGCATCCCCAACCGTTTGCATTGACGGGCTATGCTTTGTCCCATTGTATAGATTAAAACCTCATTCGTATCTTGGATTGCCCCTAACGTCATTTGCTTGGGAAACTTCATTGTACTGTCTAAACGCATGGCTAATCCCCATTCTCCGTCAATGGAAATCAATAAAGGCACTTTTGATTCTTTTTGGTAACGATTGGTTAACAGGGCTTGTCGTACGGGACCGCCTTGAAAAAAAATCAAACCTCCAATACCATAATTTCGTATTAATTTATCGATGGATTTAGCGTGTTCTTCCGTTCGATTGGAATAAGCAGCAACCATAAATAATTGGGCAATTCGTTCTTCCTCCGAAAGAGAATTAAATACGCTATCTACCCACGGTTGTGCTTGCTCTTTTTGTTCGAGAAATGGAGGTAAATGTTTTTCTTCTTTTGGTTCATTATTAAATTCACTTCCTGTTAACAATACAGAAATCAAACTTAAAAGGGTTATTATTTTTATCATATTCATTTAAAATATTACCGGCTATTGATTACGTCAAAAATCTAGTTATCACAAAACTATCCAAAAAAGACGCGTAGAACCTATTTTATAGGTTTATAAAATTACAAATACCTTACCTTTGTTTCTAAAGCATCTCCTTTTCTTATCAACTAGTTTGTTTTAATAAGGTATAAAAGAAGAAAAAC
>JALWSJ010000131.1 GCA_026993705.1 Flavobacteriales bacterium | reverse complement strand
ACGATGTCCGGTATTGCAAAGATTACAGAAAATAAAAACCGTCTTACATTGCACCTGAATCAAGAACTATCGGCAAGTGAAGTAAATGAAACATTATGCAAAAAAGGCATTGTTTTATCTCATCTTGTAGAAAGAAAACCAAATCTCGAACAACAATTTTTATCACTTACCAAATAAATAATAAATGAACGCACTACGCTTATTATCCATAGAATTTTACAAACTCAAATACAGTAAAGCCGCTCGGCTTATTCTATTGGCATACTTTGGTTTGCTCACCTCTATCGCTCTTGTTGCTGCCCTAAAATTCCAATTGGGTCCCATAGAAATAAAATTAGCCGACCAAGGAATTTTTGAATTTCCATTCATTTGGCATTTCAACTCTTACATAGCTTCGGTTTTTAAGTTGTTCTTGTTGATACTTATCGTTTCGATGGTCGCAAACGAATATAGCAACCGAACCTTAAAGCAAAATCTAATTGACGGAATGAGTAAAAAGGAATACATTCTTTCCAAATTTTATATGGCGTTGGCATTAGCTGTTGTCTCTACGGTTTTTGTCTTTATAGTTTCACTTGTCATAGGTTTGTTTTATTCTTCGGACATTAGTTTAGGGACGATATTTTCCGAGTGGAGTTATTTGTTTGCTTACTTTATCAAACTAACCACTTTATTTTCATTAGGAATTTTTATGGCAATGGTGGTTAAGCGTTCTGCCTTTGCTTTGGGAGCTATGTTTGTGTGGTACATTGTAGAGAAAATCATTTTTGTAATTTCGGTCATTAATTTTTCAGAAAAAACAACAAATACTATCGGTTATTTCTTTCCGTTTAGTGCTATGGAAAAAATAATTCCTCCACCTTTTCTACGAATGAAAGCCATCCAAGATATGTCAACGCAAATGGGGCAAGAAATAGTACATAATTTTGATATTCGTACAGCATCGGTTTTTTCCGGAATTATTTGGACAGGAATATTCATATACGGTTCTTATCTACTACTTAAAAAGAGAGATTTATAAAAGTATTTGGGCGTTCCCATTACGGCATAAAAAAGCAGTTTCGTTCGCACTACACTACTTTTTAACGCCGTAATGGTCGGGCTATCACTACTCACTCTTTTTGCCCTCAAAAGGAGGAGGGCAAAAAGGAGTTCAAACACGCCGTTCTATCCCTAACGTGGAATGAAATAAGTGCAAGAAAGTGGAATTTTAGTTTTCTTATACGATGAAAAATTCTTTTGCATAGCCCCAGCTATGGAAAAGAATTTTGAAGAAGGATAAGGAAAATAAAAACACTTATGCTTTCTACTTTATTCATGTCTGGGATTCCAACTAACGTAAAAATATCGCACTGAATATCAAATAGTTATAAAATTGTTATTTTTTTACGTTAGCAACAAAACTCAACTGTTTTTTACACAGTCGCTTAATAATCCCTAACGCAAACGAAATAAGCAATCAGCTTCTCCTACCAAATACCTAAAAGTGGAATTGAAATTTACCTCTAATCCCAAAACGATTGACAACCAAAAAAGAATTATGTTCCAAGTAATTCAATCGCCAAAGTAAATCAACTCTTAAAAATTTAAAGATGTTTTCTACCCCTACCGAAGCTTCCATATAAGGTTTTGCTCTTAAAGTAGAAGTATAAGAAGGTAATTGCATCACCGCCATATTTTTTTGACTCATCGTCCCCCAAATAGCTTTTACCCCCGCTACTTCTCGCCATTTTAATCGATTAAGCAACGGGATTTTATTTAAAAACAAACCATTAAAATGATGCTCTAAATTTCCCTCTACCCACTGGTCACTGACAAACTCAAGGATATTCATCATGTTATATGCTTTTTTATTTCCGATTATGCTCTCATTACCTCTATGAATTTCTAACAAAGGATAAGGAGCTGTACCAAATATTTTCCCAACTTTACCTGAATAATGAAGTGTTCCAAAATAACCTAAATGCAATTTATGTTTATATCCCACGATAACCTTACTGTATTCGTACTTACTATTCAAAATACCTTTTGCTCCATAAGTATAATTTAGAGTAATAACAGGTGCTTTTGTTCCTAAACTTACACGGTCAAATTCTCCTTCCAAAAAGGCTTCGTTTTTGGCAAAACGGGTAAAAAGAGTAACTTCCGAAGCCGTTATTCCATTAACGGGTTGAATTTGAGTAGTATCCTCCGGATTAATAGCGTTAAATGTTACAATCCCTAAAGGATTTATGGTATTATTTCGTAACAATAAGATAGAGGACAGTCCTTTAATCCATTCGCGTTCGTAACTGATTCTATAATCCGTATTAAATACTAATCTATTTATCGGATTACGAACAATAAGTGTAGAAATAACATTGGAATTATTAAACGCATTGGTGCTTAATCCAACCTGCTCTACATCATGCTTGTACACTAATTGCATCAACTGTCGTGGCTTTTTCGTTAAGAAAAAACGTGTTCCGGCACCATATTTAAACTTCTCATCTCTTAATCCATAAGCTACAAATCCCGAAAACTCAACAGTAGTGCTAAAATCATTACTCGTTCTAGCACCTAAACGAAACCTAGAACCTTCAACAGCGTTTTTACTATACATGGTAGAGTAAGGTCCTATTTCTACCTTACCGATTACTTTATACCCGGAAATAATCGTTTGAATAATATCAACATAAGTTGTAATCACAGGAAGATGCGAAAGTGTATCTATCATTTTATAAATTCCTTCTTGGTTTTCAGTCAGAGAATCGTGACGTGCTTTGTGCCAATATTCATCACTTTTGGCTTCTGCACTATCTAAAACGACAACATGTTCCGCACCTTCGTAAAACTCATCCGACATAGGTTTATTAATGACGAAATTCTTGTAACTTGCAAATTTCTGCCCGTAAAATCCCATCGCATTATCCGCTAGCACAAAGTCAATAAACAAATGGTCTTTTTCAAGCATCCACGCTTCATTATTGACATACGTGTATTCTTGCTTAAACTTGAGTTGGTTTACAAAATTGATATTTGCTCCTTTGGATATTTCTCCCTCAATTTTTTTTATAGCATAGGTTGTATCGTTTATCCACATTCTACCTTCGAGGGTCATTTCGTGTTTACGTCTGGGAATAAACTGTATTTGATAGCACCATTTATTGTCGATAAACATACTATCTTCCAAATAATAGCGATATGACAAAAGCCCTTTATTAGCTATGGGACTGACAAAGTTCTTACCAAAAATAGGAACAAAATTTTCATATAAGTTGACCTGTTGGTACATATCACCTGTAAATTGGGCAACACTCTTGTTTTTAACCCCGGAAACTTTGGTGGCTTTAATAAATTCTTTTTGAGCTTTGGGTTTTCGTTTATAATAAAAATCAGAGATTCCCTCGGATATAAAAATGGGCAAATAATCTTTTTCTAAAGTAGTGTCTATATTGTCAAAAATAAAATCAAACTGGTTAAACACTTTTCGGTTCTTAAACTTTTCCGTTAGATTATTAATATCAAACTCTATACGGTTATAGACTTCGTATTGATAGGCATCCAATTTTTCACGATTGTTGGCATCTTTATATTTAATTACCTGTCTTAAAATTGGATGAGCCGGATTCTCTGTTGGACGAATGATAACTTCTTCTAATTGTTCAACAGCCGGTTCAAGTAAGAAATTAACTTCTTGTTCTTTATCTTTTTTTATTTTAATCTTCTTGGTTTTATAACCAACAAACGAAGCACATAAACTATCGGAAGCATAATACGTCTCAAGATTATAATGTCCGTCAAAATCAGAGGTCGTACCTATTTTTGTTCCATTAAAATACACATTAACATAAGGAAGCGTATCGCCGTTGGAAGCGTCTAAAACAATCCCATGAACAATGGTTTTTTGACTAAAAACACATGGAACCATAAAATAAAGACTAGTAAGAAACAATATGATTTTTAATAAAATTATTCTCATCTATATCTTATTTTTCTTTTCTACTCGCTTAGCTACAACTACTCCAATCTCATACATTATAAAGATTGGAAATGTTACGATAACCTGACTTATAATATCGGGAGGAGTTATAATGGCAGACAAAATCAATATAGCGACTAAGGCGTGTTTACGATACAATTGTAACATTCTTGAACTAATAACCCCCATTTTGGTTAGCAAATAAATGACTATAGGAAGTTCAAAAAACAATCCACTGAAAAGTGTTGTTGTCGTAATTAAAGAAAGATAACTGTTAATTGTAATGATATTTTCTACCTCCTTTGTGATTTGATAGCTTCCAAAAAATTGAACCGTAAGTGGACTAACCACAAAATAGCCAAAAAGAACTCCCAGAAAAAAAAGTAAAGAGCCCCAAAAAACAACACCTCTTGAAACTTTTAACTCTGATTCTTTAAGTGCCGGTTTAAAAAATTGCCATAATTGATAAAACACAAAAGGGAAGGTTAGAATAATAGCTCCAACGATAGAGAAATACATATTTGTTGAGAACTGAGCCATCATTTCAGTAGATTGCCACTTTATAGGTATATCAACACCGCATAAAGCATCCCCCATTCCTACTATTTGCGATACCCAACAAAAAAAACGATAGGTTGGAAAATCGGAATTTGCCATTTTAATATAGACATGCTCAACTATGGGTTCGGTATAGACAAACAGCAAGATAGCCACCACTACAATAGCGATAGCAGATTTCACCAACCTCCATCTCAACTCTTCTAAATGCCCTAAAAAAGACATTTCTTTATCGTTGTGTAATTCATCCATAATTTGATACAAAGAAAACCAAGAAAACTAACAAATAAAAACGTTTTCACAAATAATACCTATAAAAAAAAATGCCCTAACCTAATAGATTAGAGCATTTAATATTAGATTCATCAATTACTTACTTTTCGCTTCCTTCATTAACAGAGTAAATTACTTTTAGTGCATCTTGTTGCCTGAGTTCGTCTTGCACCCCCTTTACCATTCTAATTTCAGCTTTATTATCTACTTTAAAGTTATTGTAAACTTCACTATTCCAAACATCTTTATATTCTTCCTTTTTTTCTTTTAGATAAACGCCAATGGCAGACATATTAGGAACAATTGCATCATCCAATTGTACACGATAATTCTCACCGTATTTTTTGTTTTTAGGACGACCGATAAAGTATGTAAATATAGTTTTTGTTTTATCTAATTTTGTAACCGCTGACGCTGTAGTTTTTTCAATCTTTAAATTAGATTCTTTTTCTTTGGAAACAGAAGTTACCATAAAGAAGAACAAAAGCATAAATACAATATCGGGAAGAGATGCCGTGGATATCGCAGGGTCTGTCCTTTTTTTATTTTTTGAAAATTTAGACATAATCTTCTTCGTTTTTAATTTGTATTAACGTTCTTAGCTTTCATTATACGTTTTGGATACACCGCTCTTAACGCTTTTATCTTAGCTCTATCCTCTTCGTTTTTCTCATTCAGCTTATTGTATGGAATGTTAAATTTTTCACGACTCAACTCATCTCTCAATTCATTCAATCCCAACATAATTTGATCTAAAACCTTTAAGTAGGTCTCAAATTTTGTTGAGTTATCCAACTGGATGGTTACCATACCTTCTTTTGCCAACTCATTGTACTCACCAACAAGATTAATTGTATTCAATTTATTTTCATAAATATTTACGGAGTCCTCATAGGCTTGTTCACCTTGAGCAACATAACCTTTATATAGTTTCAATTTGGCTTCTACATCAGCTTTTCTAACAGGTGTTAATTTCGGCCAATTAGTTGCTGTTAAAGGATGTACGTAAAACTCACGCACTTTTTCTTTAATATCTTCTATCTCTGCCGGTTCTTTCTCCAATAAAATTTGGTCTTTACGATTAGCGATAATTTCTAAAACGTTTTTAGGTAATACCTTTGGAGGTATTTGACCTTCCGGCACACGTTGTGGCAAACGTTCTTCAATCACTTTCTCTTTGTGAAGAGTGGTAGTAACCAAGAAGAATATCAACAGCAAGAACGCAATGTCTGCCATCGAACTCGCATTTATTTCTTCGACTTCTCTTGCCATTATTTGTTTTTTTTATTTAATAAATTTCATTACTGAACCACCAATCCATGCTAGAATTGCAATTCCTCCTAAGATAACAGTCATTGAAAAGGCAGCACTTACCATTTTCCAATTTTCAGGAGTATATAGCGGTTCATAATTAGGGTTGTTTGCCATTTCTTTGGTTTCCATAGCTACATATTCGGCTGGCACAACATCGCTAGTAGTTACATACACCACATATGCTAATATCAAAAATACAGCGGCACCGATTAACCCTACAACATAACGTTTAAAATCAATAGCTATTGAAAACAGCGTTCCGGCTACAAGAATAAAGATAACGAAATAAAGAAGATAAAATGTAAAGTTAATCAACACATCAACTTTTGCTTGTATTTCTTTTTCCCTTTGTTCTTTTATTTTTATACCTTCATCCATAATCCACTGCTCCAATTCTGCTTGCGTAAGTTTATCTTGCATATCTTGAAGCTTAGCTTGTTCTGTACCCAAGCTGATTATTTCCTTATTGTCGTAGGCAGCAGGGTTACCGCTCTTTACTAGAGAAACGGTAAGAAAGATACCTACAATTGCAATGATGGCAACTAAGGCTTTCAGACCTACATTTATTATATTGTTATTCATTATAATTTCTTTTTAGATGAATTAATCTTTAATATTTCCTTCAATTTTATTTAGGAAATTATGCTTCTTTTTTTGACAAATTGTATTTTACCAATAAGTCGATTAAAGAAATAGATGCGTCCTCCATTTGGTTCACTAATGAATCAATTTTAGAAACGATATAATTATAAAAGATTTGAAGAATAATCGCAACTATCAAACCTGATACTGTTGTAATCAAGGCTACTTTAATCCCTTTTGCCAATACAGATGGATCAACTTCTCCTTTACTTTGTGAAATGGCATCAAATGTTTGAATCATCCCGATTACTGTTCCCATAAACCCTAACATCGGTGCTAAGGCAATGAACAAACCTATCCAAGACAATCCTTTTTCTAAAAGTCCCATTTGAACGCTTCCGTAAGCTACTACGGCTTTTTCTGCCATATCGATTCCTTCTGAACTTCTTTCTAAACCTTGGTAAAAAATACTTGCTACCGGACCTCTAGTATTTCTACATACTTCTTTTGCGGCTTCTACTCCTCCTGTTTGTAAAGCTTCTTCAACTTGTTCTAATAATTTAGAGGTGTTTGTTGTTGCTAAGTTTAAATAAATGATTCGCTCAATAGCCAGTGCTAACCCTAAAATCAAACATGCCAATACGAAAGACATAAATTCCGGCCCACCTTCGATAAATTTTTGTTTTATCATTTGTGTAATTGGCACTGCTTTTTCTTCTACAGCTTCTACTTCTTGAGCCATCGCTACTGAGGCATTTGCAATAGAAAATACTCCAAAGGCTAAAAATCCAAATAGTTTTTTCATCTGTTTTAATTTTTTACTCGCTAAAACCTTGTTTTACAGCGAATTGATTTTGTTTGTTATTGATTTACTAATTTATATTCGTCTTGAAAAATAAACTTATTTTATTAAGGTTTATTTTACAGTGAGCCAAAATACAAAAAAAATTTAAACCAAGACTCTCTTTAATAAAGGAAAGGTAGTTTTTTCTTGTTTTTCGGTCTATTGTTTTTTCTTTCCCCACAGAAAACATAGTTTGGCAAGATTTATAATTTATGTTTTCTTTGTACTCATCTGTCCTAGAACGGCATGTTTGAACTCCTTTTTGCCCTCCTCCTTTTGAGGGCAAAAAGAGTGAGTAGTGATAGCCCGACCCTCATTGGCAAAAACAAACGTTCCGCCTTAGCGGTATGTTTGTTTTGCTAATGAGGGGAACGCTCAAAACATCAAAACACCTTATCTATTATTACCTTAAATCCGCAAGTGAACTTCTATTACAAAGCCAAACTCCGCATCATTATTGACAACGCTCGTTTTTCGATACTCACCATAGCTATGGCTACGCTTGCGTGTCTCAAAACTATGCTTGACCAATAATAATATGCATTTTTACTTTTCATTACGAAATCACTTGCGGATTTAAGGTTATAGAACATCTCTACCTATATCTTTTCGATAAGTTTTTCCCTCGAAATTTATTTTTTCTATGCTTTTATAGGAATTTTTTAAGGCTGTTTCTATATTTTTACCATAGGAGGATACGGCTAGTACACGTCCTCCGTTAGCGATGATGTTATTATCAGCATCTTTGGTTGTGCTTGCATGAAATACGATACTGTCGGTTACTTTATCTAGCCCTGTAATGATTTTTCCTTTTTCGTAGGCTTCAGGATAACCTTTTGAAACCAACATAACTGTAACTGATGAGCGTGCATCTATTTTTACATCCCTTTCGGATAATGTTCCTGAGGCTATACCGTCGAAGAGCTCGAGTAAATCCGATTTTAGGCGAAGCATCACTACTTCTGTTTCGGGGTCTCCCATTCTGCAATTGTACTCGATTACGTAGGGGTCTTTTTTTACGTTTATCAAACCGAAGAAGATGAATCCTGTATAGTCTATTCCTTCTTTTTTTAACCCTTTTATCGTTGGAATAATAACTTGATTTTCTACTTTGTCCATAAATTCACGACTTGCAAAAGGAACAGGTGAAACTGCTCCCATTCCTCCGGTATTCAATCCCGTATCGCCTTCGCCTATTCTTTTGTAATCTTTTGCTTCGGGGAGGATTTTATAAAATGTTCCGTCGGTTACAACAAACACGGATACTTCTTCTCCTTTTAAAAACTCTTCGATGACTACGGTGGAACTTGCTTTACCAAATTTACCGTTTAGCATGTTTTTTAGTTCAGAAACAGCTTCTGTTAAATCTTCCAGAATCAAAACTCCTTTACCTGCTGCAAGTCCATCTGCCTTAAGAACATAGGGAGGTTTGAATTTAGCTAAAAAACTTATTCCTTCATCGACATTCTCTTTTGTTACTGAAATATATTTTGCGGTTGGAATATTATGACGTTTCATAAACGCCTTTGAAAAATCTTTACTCCCTTCTAATATAGCTCCTTCTTTTTTGGGACCAATAACGCAGATGTTCTTGTATTTATCGTGATGTGTAAAATAATCGTGAATACCATCAACCAAAGGGGCTTCGGGACCCACAACAACTATTTCAATTTGTTTTTGCAAACAAAATTCAGCAATTTCTTCAAAATCAGAGTGATTTAGATTGACATTTTCTCCGAATTGTTCTGTACCGGCGTTACCTGGGGCTATGTATAATTTTTCTAATTGTGAACTTTGGAATAATTTCCACGCCATTGCATGTTCTCTTCCTCCTGAACCTAATATTAATACGTTTTTCATACTCTCTCTTTTTTTGAACTTGCCTAAAGTCAACTTGCCTTATGCTATTTTTACAAAAATATGAAAAGTCTATAATGTTTAAACAAGAAAGATTTGAACATTATACCAATCTATTAAACACAAAAAAAGCGAGTCGGAAACCAACTCGCCTTAAAAACACTAAAAACTATATATTATGAACTAAGTGTTTTTAAAATTTATATGAAAATCCGACACTCAAGGCTTCTTTTACTTGAAATCTTGGTCCTATTTTATAAACAGGCTCATTATTTGAATCAACCATTGGCGTACCGTTTGGATTTTTACGTTGTTCGGTTGTGTGAATTTTAATATCATCATCATAAATTGTATTGATGCTAATAGTCGTTGTAATGTATTTATTTACTTTAAGGCTAATTAGCGTATTCCAATAAACATCAATATTAAGAGGATTATGAAAATAGTTACTAAACAAAGCTAAATCCGTTTGAAAACCTACATTTTTTAAACCAAATGGCTCATTTTTAATGTATTTAGCTTTTAAGTAGGCTCCAAATTCACTTTTAATAGAACCTTTATCGGCTTCATCTTTGGTAAACCCATAGTTTTGTCTCAAGTTAAAACGTTGTACCATCAACATTCTGTAGGCAGCAGGAGAAATAAAAACGTTGAAGTTTTTACTTGGTTTGTAATCCATCCCAATAGCAAAAGTTGTGTACGCCGGAGAAGCTAAATCTGATATAACTTGTCTTTCCTTTCCAGTTTTGTCATAACCAGGAGCCATTTGAGAACGGAAATTCAATAAGGTAGTATAATACCAATGTCCTCCGGCTTCGTATCCTACTTTAGAATTTAATTCAACTCTATCAGAGTTTTTGAACCATTTGACACTATCTGCTTGACCTTGGCTGAATTGCTTAATTGTTCCATATTCTAATTGTAAAGAATTATCCCAAGCCAATTTACCTTTAGAATAGTTAGCAAACACATTGAATAATGTATTAATACTATAACTATTCAACCCACCGGCAGCCCAATTATGGAGTGATGTTTGACCGAAACCAACGTTGATAACTCCTCCTGTTGACCAAGTTTTAGTACTATCATCAGCACCTTTGGCTTTTGCTCCTAAATCTTTTTCTGTAGCGTCTATTTGTGCAAAGGTTGAACCCGCTATTAACGCAAGAAAACCAAACGAAATTATTCTTTTCATTTTATATATATAATATTCTTATGTGATAAATATAATCTATACTTTTCTCTATGCTTAAGAATTGTGTACATGAACGTCCATTTGTGGGAAAGGTATATTCAAACCCTCTTTAGCAAATGTGTTGTACACGTTTTCATTCATATCGAAAAATACTCCCCAATAATCTTCTTGATTTACCCAAGCTCTCACAGTAAAATTAACAGAACTATCGGCTAATTCACCTACTGCAACAAAAGGAGCAGGATCTTTTAAGATTCTTGTATCAGTATTAATTAAGCTATTGATTACTTGTTTTGCTTTTTCGACATCGTCACCATAAGCAATACCAATTGTCCAATCAACTCTTCTTTGTGGTTCTACAGAAAAATTAGTCAATGAACCATTAGACAAAGGCCCGTTAGGAATAATGATTGTTTTATTATCCAATGTATTTAAAATAGTTACAAACATTTGAATTTCTTTAACTACTCCAAGATAACCTTGTGCTTCAATTAGATCACCTTTTTTGAAAGGTTTAAAAAGTAAAATCATAACTCCTCCAGCAAAGTTTTGTAGCGTTCCTGAAAGAGCCATACCAACAGCCAAACCTGCAGCAGCTAAAATTGCGGCAAAAGAAGTTGTTTCAATACCCAAAATACCAATAACTGTTATGTAAAGAATAGCTTGTAAACCAAAATTAAGCATACTTAACAAAAACGGACGAAGAGTTTCATCAGTTTTAGCTTTTTCCATTTGTTTGCTAATTAATTTAACTACTTTGTTGATGATAATTTTACCAATCCATAAAACAACAATTGCCAAAGCAATAGCTTTAACCATTGGAAGAATTGTTCCTGTAAACATTTCGTTGTTAAATAATTTCTCAAAATCCATTTTTTGTTTTTTTTAAGGTTTATAATTTTTATCGGTTGCAAAAGTAGTTTAAAAAAAAGTTTAATATTTAAAAATAACACTTTAATAACATTTACGAAATGAATCTAAATAGTAGGCATAAAAAAAGCCGGCTATGAGCCGGCTTTTTAGTACATAAATCGTTTTTCTTATAAATTCCATACATCATGCTCTATGATGAACATTTCTTTTTTAATACGTTCTCCTTCCAATAAAGCATCAATACCATCAAAAGGTTGAGAAATTGTCCTATCAAAGACATTACTTTCTTTTGTTATGTAAGAAGCAAATCTTCTTTTCCAAAACAAATCGTCAAAGGACATGCGCATAGCATCGTTATGACCATTATACACATAAAAATTTTGGAAAGTATAACGACACTCAGGGAAATACAACCAAAATAAGGTTTTAGTACCAACAATATCACCGGTTTCAGCATTTTTACCATAAACTACAGGAGCAATACCAATAATACGGACATCCATTACAGAACGTTGTTTATCAAAAAACCAATCTTCTTTTATTTCATAACGAATGATATCTCTCGAAGTATATTCAAGAACTGTTGTTTCATAAACAGGATCACCATTTTCATCATACATCAACTCATCTGTTTCGGGATCCATTTTTTGACTTTCTTCAACAAGTCCGAAAAAAGAATTAAGTCGTTCGAGAAACTCCGGATCTTGAGCGTTACCATTTTTTGGCTTAACCGGAACTTTAAACTGGTCATCTTGATCAGCACCTGGGTCATAAATAGTGATAGTACCCTCTGTAAGAACTCCATAACGAATAACATCCCATAAAGAACGTCTATCGGATAAGGGCTCTAAAGGATAAAATAACGGATGATTCATTTTCTCACGTAAATCAATCGTTCTCCATATTCTTTTAGACCAAATTACATCAGCTTCACGAAGGGATGGATATTGAATTACCCGTTTAGTTGGAATATGTTCTTGTACATACACACCATCTAACACATTAGACTCTACAGTTACACCGGAACTCGGTAGAATTTCTTGAGCTAAAGAACTTTTTGTCGTGGTTAATGACAAAATAGAAATAATAGATAAGGTGATATTTTTAAAACTTATTCTAAACATAATTCCAACAATTTAATTTATCTTAATTTAAAGGCTATTCCACCAATAGGCATTGGTTTTCCTCCCGGCACTTTTCTTGCCTTAACTCCACTAAAAGTCAACATTGAACCTGAAGGCATTTTTTTAATTGCTGCCTTCATTGCACCGGTAAGCTTAGCACTTTTGGATTCCAATGTACCCATTTTTCCATTCTTGACAACAATCATGTTGAATTGAGTGACCTCATAAGGGACATTTAATGGACTATTTCCTAACTTAGCAACTAATTTAGAAGCTTTTCTAGCCATAGACCTACTCAAAACAGGCTTGTCGATAGATTGATTGGCGAAATATATTTGAGGTGCAGGCAAAGGAAATACTCTAAACTCTTCTTGCGCTAAAGAAACAGAATTTCCTTTTGCATCTTTAGCTGTAACATTAATTGTTACTTTTTTAGCACTACCTTTTACTTTAGCGATATAAAAGTCTCCTTTTTTAGAGATGCTTACCCCTCCGGAAGCACTCACAGAAACAGTAGAAGGATCATACCCTGAAGCTGATACTTTTAATTTGTTATCCCATCCTCTGTACAGGACATTTAAGTCAGCAGCAGCGACAGCAGCATTTGGTGCACCAACGCTATATTTAAATTTCCATGGTTTCCATTTCTTAACTCCTTTTTCTTTCACAGCTATTGTACCGACAACTACGTGTTCTCCGACACTACCTCCAAGAGGTAAGGAAGCTCCGGCTCTTCCCTTGAATTTTTTCATATTATCCTTAGAACGAGTAGTATCATCAATCCAATAATGTAATTCCATTTTTTCAGTAGAGTCATATGCAGCAATCATCACTTTAAGATTCAAAGAATCACCTTGATTGATGTACGAGGTACTCGCAAAAGCAAGAGGCTCAACCTTATTGAATTTAAAAGTTGGAGCTGTCGCTCTTCCTGAAACCGTTTCAATAGCTAAAGCTTCTGCCATCTTCACATCATTCATTAACGAAGTAAAAACGGTAGCAGCAGCAACAATAACCGCATGGTCAAATTGAGTTGCAATCCACGGAATAGGATGTTCCTCCCCTTTATGGTACTCACCTTCCGGTACGGTTAAAATGTTGATAATTCTTCTTATCCTATCCCTATCATCAGGATGAACCGTTTTTAAAGCTTCATCTACTGATTTTCTAAATTCAACCGTATCGTGTTTGGTATGCGGACGAACAATTTTAGATGGATCAATGAAGTATTTAACAATTTTGCCACCTTTTTCTTCTTGGTACTTAGCGGCCATAACTACTATACTATCACGAAAATCAAAAAGACGTTTCTCTACCATCAACCCTTTTTCAGAAGGTTCATGAGTACCTTCTAATAAATAAATATGTGGTGGTGTATCATAATCGTCCTTTTTAGATAAGGTATCCATATGTTTTAAATGGAAATAACCATCGTCATCTGTATCATAAAAAGGCGTTGGCATTAAATTATCTGAAGTAGTAATCATATCAGCCGCTTCTTTTATGAAAAAATTAGAAGTACCTTTAGATAATTTTCTAATTTCTTCAGCTGCTTTCTGAATCTCTTCTACTTTTTTAATGTCAGCTTTGGCTGCTTTGGTACTCTTTAAGGCTACAAGTTGTCCATCAATACGATTGATAAGACCCTCGGTAGTCTCATGTGTTAACTCAGCAGCGTGCTCAAATTTTTCATTTATAGTTATAAATGCATTCAAAATAGATTTTGACACATTCATTGCTAATAAGGCCATCAATACAAGGTACATCAGACCAATCAGTTTCTGTCTTGGGGTTTCTTTTCCTCCTCCCATTATTTATAGGTTTTTAATAGGTTAATACTTTAATTTGATTGTTCGTTATGTTTTGTATTAAGCTCTATTACCACCGCTCATTGCAGACAGCATATTACCATAAACTTGATTCAACTCGGCTAAATTTTTACTTAGTTCAGCCATAGTTTCTTTGTACTTCTTCGTATCATCTACAGAAGCATGAAGGTTGGTCATCAACTCGTTTATACCACTGTACACCTTCTCTGTAGTTTCTAATTGTTCAGAAGCTCCTTTCAATTGCATTTCATATACATTATTCAAGGCAGAAAGATTACTTGATACTTTTTGCATCGCTTCTCCAAAGTTAGCTCCTTCTTCTTGCGTATTAGTCAGCCCCATAAGAGAAGTAGCAGCTGTTTCATAAGCTTCAGAAAGTTTACCTACTCTATCAGAAGCTGATTTAATATTACCAACAAATTCTTCAGTAGCTACCGAAGCATCGCTAATATTCCCTAATTGACTAGCAGTATTGCTAAGGTTTCTCAATCCTTCGCCTAAACTTTCAATTAATTCAGGTTCAATTTTAGCTTCAGCCAACATTCCATCTAATTGCTCAACAACAGAGACTTGATCAGCAACCGGTTCTTCCACTGTAAGCACTTCCTCTTCCTCTTTTTCAGGTAACTCATGTTCATCATCGGAATGACCTAAAGCCAACTCCGGATAAACCAATGTCCAATCCAAATCTTCATGTAGTGGTTCAAAAGCCGATAAGATAAAGATACCTGCCTCCACCAACAAACCAATACTAAGCATTGGACCAGGTATGTGAAGAATCTTAAATAGTGCTCCTACAATTACGACTGCTCCACCCCAACCGTAAACGAATTTCATTATTGTTTTAAACTTTCTACTTTCGAAAATACTACTTCCGCTCATTTTTCCTTGTTTTTAGTTTGACTTTATTGAATTATTGCTTGTTTTATTTACTTTCTATTAAACAGGAGCCTACATATCCCCTTCTTTATTTGCACCACCTCGTCCTAAGTAAGACATTACATTTCTAAATCCGATATATGATTTAGCCGTATCTTGGTACTCATACGTCCTTGTACCTGTTTGGAGATAATATCCTATATCTTTCCAAGAACCACCTCGGATAACTTTACGTTTCATTGATGGAGGATCGTGATCAAGTGCGTGATACTTGTATTCTGTATTCAAATCGTGTGAAAACTCATACATTGACTCATCGTAAGCTGTGCTACACCACTCAGCTACATTACCCGCCATACAGTAAAGCCCATACTCATTTGGATGATATTTATCTGTTCTTACCGTGTGGAAACCTCCATCTTCCATGTACCTACCACGCATCGGTTTAAAGTTACCTAAGAAACAACCGCTAGCATTTCTAATATAAGGACCACCCCAAGGATAAGGACTTCCGTCTAAACCACCTCTAGCAGCGTATTCCCATTCAGCTTCGGTTGGTAATCTAAAGTCTTGAACATACGACTCCCAATTCGCAGAACGATAAGAGTTCATTAATTGAGTTCTCCATACACTAAAAGCATTAGCTTGTTGCCATGTTACACCAACAACCGGATAACCATCGTAAGCCGGATGCCAAAAATACATATTCGTCATTGGCTCATTGTAGCTATATGTAAAATCTCTCACCCAACATAATGTATCAGGATATACATTTATAATTTCGTGAATAATAAATCTAGATCGATCTTCGTGTCCTCTAATCGCGTTGTTTTGACCTTTACTGTTTCGGTAACCTAAATCCAAATCCTGACCTCTTTTTATTCCCGGTTCATAAGGGAAAGGCATATCGGGATTATTCATTTTCTTACGGTGATCAGGATCATCTTCGTATTCTGAATTAGACAACTTTTTAACCATTGGACGACCTTTTACAGCTGCTTCTTGCAAATCAATCCAATAGTATTCAAACATTAATTTTCTTGTATCTATTTCCAACCTTTTGTAAAAACGTTCATTTTCAGGCAAAAACATTTCAGCCAACAGAGGAAACTGTTCGTTTCCTTCATATTTCTCAAAATCCAAAGGCTCTCTCCAATTCAAATTCCAATCCTCAGCATCTTTTTCTTCTAACTCATCATCCAATGTCGGAACTAACCAAGTTGACTCATCTTCTTGTCCTAAAATTCTACGAGCAATCGAATCTCTAACCCAGTAAACAAATTGACGATACTCATTATTGTCAATTTCCATTTGATCCATGTAGAAAGCGGCAACGGAAACAGTTTTTGTTCTTGTGTAATGAACAAAAGGAACATCCTCGTCACTCTGCCCCATTTGAAAACTTCCAGCAGGAATATACAACATCCCCAACGGGTCATCGTGAAACCAAATTTCTCTACCCTGCACTCCTGTAAGCTCACCTCTACTACCACTCCCACAACTTGCAAAAGTTAATGCTATTATTGCAAAATACAATACTTTTTTCATACTACCTTTTGTTAAATTAGTTTAACTCTGTTTTTCAACAATTCAATGTTAATAACTTTTAACATTGAATGCTGTTAACGTAGTTAAGCGAATAAGGTTTCATTTTTATAAAAATAATTATAAAAACCTCGGATTTTTAGATTTCTGTAAGATTTGTGGTTTTTCTAAATTAAAACAGTAGTTAATCATAAAGTCATGAGTACCTGAACTGTAATTTTTAATTTGTGAGGTAGTGATACCGTACGAATAACCTATTCGTAAGGTTGCGTTATTTTTAAATTTCTTTTGGTAACCAATCATTGGTGCAATGGCGTCACCCAATCTATAAGTTAAACCTCCCCACACCATATCTTTATACAAAACATTGACATTTAGGTCGATTTGAGTAGATGCTACATCCGACTTTACCAACAAATTAGGACGCAATTTAAGTTGCGGATTAATGTTATGCGTATAACCGGCAGTCAACCAATAATGCTGCACATTTTGAATATTTAGATTCATCATTTCTGCTTGCCCCAAGTGCGTAGCCGATAAGCCAAAATACATATTTGGAGCATAATAGAAAGCACCGAAGTTAAAATCAGAAACCAAATCACTGGTATTTGAAGTATTTCCAGACGCATTTATCGCTCCGTCAGCTTGTGCCGGAGTACCATCCGGTGTAATCCAAGTTGCGTTAATACTTTTCTGAACAATTCCACCGGAAACACCTATCCCCAATGTACCAGGACCAATACCACCTAAATGATAAGAATACGATAAACGAACAATATTGTTTTTTTCAAATCCTAATTGATCATTTAAGTAACTCAATCCCAAACCTCCACGCAACAATCGTATTGGAGCATGAATATTTATCAATCCGGTTTGAGGACTACCTGCAAAACCAGCCCACTGTTGTCTACCCATTACTGTTCCGCATATGGAATTTGTTATCCCTGCGTAACCGGGATTGAATGAAAGATTATCGAACATATAATGTGTAAATTGATAATCTTGCTGTGCCATTCCCGTAAACGACAAAACAAAAGCAGACATAACTGTAATTATTCTCTTCATAAAATTCTGATTTTTAACCAGTTAAAACTAATTAGTAAACTTATATTAAGCTTACAAGTTTGCTAAAGTATATATTTTTTATTTATTTTCAAAAAAAAAGTAGTCTTTTTAATTGTTTAAATCACATCGGATTGTTGAAAAGTCATTACTAATCCCCTTTGTTTTCTTTACCTCCTACTTATATATTTTAAAAATTGAAACGAATCTTATAAAGCGTTTTTATTTTCTTAGTACTTATCATATACACTAGGGATTGGTATCCCTAACACAAGTATAATGAGCACTATAAAGTGCTTTTATTTCCTTTATATTTCTTCAAAAATTATTTCCATAACTCGGCTATGCAAAGAATTTTTTCATCATCTAAAGAAACTAAAGCTCACTTTCTATGCACTCATTCCACTTGTGTTAGGGATAGAACGGCGTGTTTGAACTCCTTTTGTGTTGTTGCACTTATGCAACACAAAAGAGTGAGTAGTGATAGCCCGACCCTCATTTTCAAAAACAACGTTTCGCGAAAGCGATATGTTGTTTTTGAAAATGAGGGGAACACCCAAATTCTACCCTCTGGTAAAGATAAATTCATTTTCAGTTGACATTCGCGGATTAAAAATATACCCATTTTTATCAAAGGTCTGCAATTCTTCTTGTTTACTTAATTTGTTTTGTATAATGTAACGTGCCATTTCGCCACGTGCTTTTTTTGCGTACATCATCACAATTTTATAGGTATCGGCTTTTTTATCTTTAAAGTTACAGGTTACTACTTCTCCTTTTAACTCTTTTTTATTTATGGCTTTAAAATATTCGTTGGATGCTAAATTAACTAATATCCCGTCGTCTTCTTTCAATTCGTTATTGATAAAATCGGTAATTTTTTGTTGCCAAAATTGATATAGATTCTTTGTATTCTCATCTACTTGTAAACGCGTTCCCATTTCTAAACGATAAGGCTGAATTAGGTCTAGAGGACGTAAAACACCGTACAGACCACTGAGAATACGCAATGATTTTTGGGCTTGTTGTATTTCCTTTAAGGAAAGGGTGTCGAGTTGAAGTCCTTTGTAAACTTCGCCTGTAAATACAAATCCTGCTTGTTTGGCGTTTTGTAATGTAAACGGAAGATGCCATTGCTGAAATCTATGATAATTGAGTTCAGCCAGTGCGGGGCTTATTTTCATCAAAGACTTTATATCTTCTACGGAAAACTTTTTTAACAAAACTGCCAACTGTTGGCTTTCTTGGGGAAACGATATGGATGAATATTGATTTGCAGGGATTTGTTTTTCGAAGTTCAAAGATTTTGCGGGTGATATTACAATTTTCATCTCTTATTTATTTTGCTGTAAAAATTATCGTGTAATTTGTTCCTGTTCCATCGCTATGCAGACGTACGGTTCCGTCTAATTGATTGACTAAGGTTTGAATTAAATCCATTCCCATTGTGGTTGGATGCTCCCAATGAACACCCGGAGGCATTCCCACGCCATTGTCTCCAATATATACGGTTGTTACCTTATCTTTATCTTGCCTTATTTTGATTGTAATTATTTTTTTGTCGCTATTCATTCCTTTGAAAGCATATTTAAAGGCATTGGAAAGAATCTCATTGACAACAAGTGCGAAGGGAACTACGGAGTCAATACCTAGATAAATATGTTCATCTATATCCAATTGTAATTCTATATCGTTTTCTACCTCATAGCCGGATTGGATATCATGTACCAATTCAGAGATATAATTTTTTAGATTTAACTTAGAGAAATCTTTTGACTCGTATAAGGTTTGATGTATTTTAGACATCGATAAGATTCGATTTTGACTTTCCTTAAAAATATCACGCACTTGTTCTTCATCGGTATAATACATCTGAATATTAAACAAAGAATTGATAACTTGTAAGTTGTTTTTTACTCGATGGTGAATCTCTTGAAGTAGAACTGTTTTTTCTTCATTTTGCCTTTGAATCTCTTCAGTTCTTTCTTTTACTTTTTGTTCCAGTTCTTCTTTTGATATTTTTAAATCTCTGTTTCTCACGAAAACAAAATTATAATACAAGGAAACAATAAGCAGAGTGGCTAATAAAGCAAACCACCATTGGGTATAAAAAGGAAGTGGTGGAGAATCGATGTGTACTTTACAAGTGTAAACTTCGGGGGAAGACTTGACTTTATTTGTTATGGCTTTTACTTTGAAGATATATTCTCCGGGTGGAATATTAGAATAAACGGCATAGCGTGTGGGTGTCTGACGAAACCAAGTAGAGTCAAAATTTTCCAATTTATAAGAATATCGTACATCTTTAGCTTTCTTTAAATCTATTCCTAAAAACTCAAAAGTAAGATGGTTTTTATTGTGAGGTAAAACAACACTATCAGGAACACCGAAATAATTCAACTGTCCTTTTTTGTAAATGGAATCAAGAGGATTTAAAAATAATTTAATATCAGTTAGGTATAATGGATAGCTATCATATTGATTTTCTTTTTGATTGGCTTTATACTTAAATACCCCTTTGATAGTAGCAAAATACAAATCTCCGTTTTTGGAGCGAAATGTTCCACGGGTATTACATTCTTCTCCTGAAAAACCATCTTCTTTTCCAAAAAAATCAATGTCTATAATCTCGCTATTCTCGTCTATTGTTATTTTGTCCAACCCTCGATTTGTTCCCACCCAAATATGACCATTATTATCGGTATTCATTATATATATAATCGTTGAGTTCAATCCGTCGTCCTCTGTGTAATTATAAAATTTTTCATTTTTAAATTTACTGATACATCTATCTGTACCCAACCAAAGCACTCCATTTTTATCTTCTACAATACTACCAACATAAGGGTTGCATAAGCCATCTGCAACTCCGTAACGTCTAAAATTACCATCGTAATATTTTAACAATCCTGACCCCGTCCCCACCCATACGACTCCACTCTTATCTTCAAAAAGTGTGTGAATAGCATTGGTTGTAAGACCATTTCCCTCGGAATAATTCATTATTGTATCCTCATCTATAATTGAAATTCCTCCATAAGTAGCCACCCAAAGCTTTCCTCCGGAATCTGTCATTAAAAAATTAACCGCATCACTAACTAAACCATCTTTTGATGTAATGTATTCAACATTTGAAAGTTGACCATCTACTATTTTAACTATTCCTTTTCTTGTACCCAAGCATACATTACCATGATTATCTTCAATAATAGAGAATACAACATTATTCTTTAGCACGTTATTTTCAGATAAGTGTTCGACCTTATTTCCATCATAGAGATATACCCCATCACCTCCAGTACCTCCCCATATCCTACCCTTAGAATCCTCTAAAATTGCAAAGACATTATTATTGCTCAAACCTTCAACATTACTGTAATTTAAAAACGGTGTATCCAAGTATTTAATAACACCTCTACCTGATGAACCCATCCATATATTATTTTGGTTATCACAGAAAATTTTAGACAGAGCAAGATGCTCCATTTCTGAATGGTCGAATATGTTTTTAAGAACTCCTTTTGCTTTGTTGTAACAATAAGCTCCTTTATTTTCTGTGGCAAACCAAAGGTTACCGGATTTATCTACATCTATCGATTGTATAATAAGATTTTGAGGTAATTTATCATTCGATAAATAAGACTGTTCCTTTCCTTCTTGTATAGTATAAATGCCTTTACCTTCTTTTGTCAAATAAACAAATGATTTATTTTTTTTAACCGTAGTTATTTTATCCGAAGAATAATAAAATAGCTTACTTTTTTGAGTTTGTACATTGTACAAAAACAACTCATTATCGGTAAAATAATAGAAATGTAAACTGTCGTACTCTCCTATACCATGAATGTCTTGATCGGTTGGTATCCTTTGCGATTCCCATTCTTTTTCAATTTTATTGTATGTGTATATTTTACGATTATTAGTAGCAAATAGTTTTCCCGATTCAGTATGACTTAGCACAAATTGTGCTCCTTCCAACCCGTTGGGCAATTGATATATCTTCCCTTTTGAATAATATGAAACCGGTCCCCAAGTCGATGTAAAATAGACGGTATCACCTTCTCCAACAGCTATAGAAGTTACTATATTTCCGCCAAGTCCGTTATTTTCATTAAAAGTTTGAAAGTTTGTTCCATCAAATCGGGAAATACCTCCTCCACCGGTAGCAAGCCACAGAAACCCCAAATTATCTTGAGCAATATCTTTCACCTCAGATTGTGCCAACCCTTCGGAAACACTATAAGACAATAGTGTATATTGCTGAGCATTACTTTTTACCCACGAAAAAAGGATAAAAAATAAAAGCAGTACTTTATATGGAGATAGATACAATTTCACCCTTACTTTTACTAAATTAAAACATAAATATACAATAATAAACGACTAAAGCTACTATTTACTAACGTTTCTTTTTAGCACTTCGCTTTTTGGGCTTTTTATATTTCTCTTTAATAATTCTTTTGTAGCTACCTCCCAAATTAACTTTAGTATTTTTCTCTTTCTTTTTGTGGAAAGCACCACCTTCTATACTAGCCTTTTTATTGGAAGGTAAATAATTCTTTTGCGAATAACTCGGTTTTTCTTCATCTGTAAACACTTTTGAGACCTGTACTTCATCGGGAAAATCTATACGCATAATTTCTTTCTGCATAAAAGCTTCGATCTCTTCGATATATTCTTTCTCTACTTCGTTAGCAAAGGTGATTGACTTTCCTTTTTCTCCGGCTCTACCTGTTCGTCCGATTCTATGAATATAATTTGCAGGAGAGGCAGGTACATCAAAATTGATAACATGCGACACTTCTCTTATATCCATTCCTCTTGCAATAATTTCGGTAGCAATCAGCAAACGTATTTTGCCGTTTTCAAAATCTTCAATTGCTCTAAACCGTTGGTTTTGTGATTTATTGGAATGAATAATACCAATGCCTTCCTGACCGGATGCTACTAAATCATTATATAAACGGTCAGCTATTTTTTTACTTCCGACGAAAACAAGACCTTTTGTTATCGTTTTATTAACATCTATTAAGTGTTTTAATAAATTGACTTTTGTATAATAATTGGGAACTAAATAAAGAGATTGGTTTATTTTTTCTAAAGGCGTTCCGCTTTTTACGATTTCGATTTTTTGTGGAGCGATAAAAAAATCTTCCGCTAACTTTTCTATATCGTCATTTGATGTAGCAGAAAACATAATATTTTGTCTTCTTTCTGGCAATAAATCCAACACGTTGGTTAATTGTGCTCTAAAGCCCAGATTAAACATCTCATCTACCTCGTCAATTACAAATTTTTTGATGCTTTTTAGGCGAAGAACTTTGGTTAGAGCTAAATCCACAAGTCTTCCGGGGGTTGCTACCAATATATCAACACCTTCGTACACTTGTTGTTTTTGGGTGTTTATATTTGTTCCGCCATATACACCTAGGATACGAACATTCATATATTTTGTCAAGTCTTTGGCTTCGTTGACGACCTGTTGTACAAGCTCACGAGTCGGGACTATGATTAAAACACGAGGTTGTCTTTGCTCTGAATATTTTAAATTCCTGAGAATAGGCAACAGATAGGCGATAGTTTTACCTGTTCCGGTTTGGGCGATTCCAATCATATCTTTTCCAGACATAATGAGCGGAAAGGCCTTTTCTTGGATAGGTGTGGGTTGTACAAAATCTAAATCTGCCAAGGCATTCAGCAAAGGTTTGGATAGGTTTAAGTCGTTGAATGTCATTTTGTTTATTATTTGGCTTTCGGTTTGCGTTAGGGATTATTAAGCGACTGTGAAAAACAGTTGAGTTTTTTTGAGCTAACGTAAAAATTTAGGTAATTTCATAATTCATTGATTTTCAATGTTGTATTTTTACGTTAGTTGGAATCCCTAACATAAATATAATGAGCACCATAAAATGTTTTATTTCCTTTATACTTCTTCATAAAAATTTTCAATAGCTGGAGCTATGCAAAATTTTTATTCATCGTCTAAGAAACCAAAAAATCACTTTCTATCCGCCAATTTCACTCGCGTTAGGGATAGAACGGCGTGTTTGAGCTCTTTTTTGCTTGCTTGCTGTTTGCAAGCAAAAAAAAGCGAGTAGTGATAGCCCGACCCTAATCAAAAAAAGAGCGTTCCCTGTAAGGGTATGCTCTTTTTTTGATTAGGGGAACGCCCAGATTATACTGTTTTTAACTTTCTCATTACATCTACCAGCACCTGTACGCTTTCTATCGGCAAGGCATTGTACATTGAGGCTCTGTATCCACCTACAGAGCGATGTCCTTTTAAGCCATTTATGTTGGCGTCCTTCCAAAGGATATCGAAGGCTTCTTTTTTGGATTCATCGGTTAAAACAAAGGTTACATTCATCAAGCTTCGGTCTTCTTTATTGGCTGTTCCTTCAAAAAGTGGATTTGAATCAATTTCGTCATATAAGAGTTTGGCTTTAGCTTCGTTTCGTTTTTCAATTTCTTCAAGTCCTCCAATTTCTTTAATCCAACGCAAGGTTAACATCGATGCGTAAACCGCAAAAACAGGTGGCGTATTAAACATTGAGTCTTTTGATGCGTGCGTTTTAAAATCCAACATTGTCGGAATTTTTACGCTTGATTTTCCTAATATTTCGTCTTTTATTATGTATAACGTTGTTCCTGCAGGTCCAAGATTTTTTTGTGCTCCTGCATAAATAATATCGTATTTCGACACGTCAATTTTCTTAGAAAAAATATCGGAACTCATATCGCACACCAAAGGTAAATCGGTTTGCGGAATGTTTTTGAATTGTGTTCCGAAAATGGTGTTATTACTTGTGTAATGTAAGTAATCCAATCCTTGCGGAATGGTATAATCCTTAGGTATATACGAATTATTTTTGTCTTCCGACGTTGCCACAACGACTCCTTCTCCTACAAAATCAGCTTCTTTGACTGCTTTTTTTGCCCAAGCTCCGGTAACGAGATAACCTCCTTTTTTGCGTTCTCTCATCATATTATAGGCGGTCATTA
>JALWSJ010000130.1 GCA_026993705.1 Flavobacteriales bacterium | reverse complement strand
GCTATAGAGTCTGACCAACAGTGCTTGAGTGAGCTTATCGCGGAAGGTAATGCTATTGATAAAATGGTGGCGATTAATGATCAAATAAGCGAAAAGTTGGAAAATATTCAACCTGCTGTCATCTTTGATTTACAAAAATACTATCCTGAGGCTTGGAAAATAATGGAGGAGCATAAGTCCGTTTTTATTTATAATCAGGTTCGGCAAAATATTGTTAATGGAATAAAAGAAGGACTGTATAGGGCTAATTTAGAGCCAGAACTTACTTCTAAAATTTATGTCTCTTTGGTCAATTCTATTTTTGAATCCAACTTGTTTGACTTAAAAAAGACTACCTATCAAAGATTGCATACAGAAATTGCAAGGTATCATTTGCGTGGTATAGCCAATGAGAAAGGATTGGAATACATTAAAACGCTCTTTAAAAAAATTAAATACTAAGATTATGAAAAGATATATTCTCGTTTTTCCATTGTTGTTTAGCTTGGTTTATGCTCAGGGAACTTCCTTTAGTTTAAGTCAAGCCAAAGCTTATGCGGTAGAGCATTCAAAGGAGGTTATTAACTCCAAGTTGGATATGGAAAAAGCCGAAAAAAAGGTTTGGGAAACAACGGCTCAAGGTCTCCCGCAAGTGTCTGCAAAAGGTGAGTTTCAAAACTTTATTGATATACCAACTACCGTTATTCCTGCAAAAGCTTTTAATCCGTTAGCACCTCCAGGAGCTATTTCTGAACTAAAGTTTGGAACAGATTATAATTTAAAAGGTACAATTCAAGTTTCTCAATTGATTTTTAATGGGAATTATTTGGTTGGATTACAAGCTGCAAAAGCGTTTACCAATACCAGTAAAATATTGTCTGAAAAGCAAGAATTGGAAACAAAACAAAAAGTAACCGATGCTTATTATACAGTGTTGTTTTTACAGGAAAATGTAAAAACCTTAAACAAAACATTGGAAACTTTAGAAAAACTGTATAAAGAAACTCAAATTCTTGTTGAGGAAAAAGTATTGGAATCAACAAATGTTTCTCAGATTCGTCTTTCTGTTTTGCAAGTAAAAAATGGAATTTCAAAGATAAACGCACAGGTTTCTGTCGCTAAGAATTTGTTGAAATTCCAAATGGGAATGCCTTTAGATAATACGATAGAACTAAGTGATAGTTTAGATGCTTTTGTGCAAGGGGAACTTGTAGATACGAATAGTATTTCATCGACCGAAAATATTGACTATAAGGTTGTGGAGTCTCAGTTGATGCTCAACCGTTTGTCGCTAAAAAATACGAAGGCAAATTATTTGCCATCGTTAGCTGGTTTTTTCTCCTATCAAAAAAATGCACAGCGTTATGAGTTTAATTTCTTTGATTCCAATAAGAATTGGTATCCGACTACTTTATGGGGCGTAACGCTTAATGTTCCAATTTTTAGTAGTGGTCAAAGAGCTTCGCAAGTGAGCCAAGCAAAATTGGAAGTACAAAAAATAGAAAACACACTCTCTAATGTAGAACAGGGGGTTCGTTTGCAAATCAGTCAGGCTTATGCCGATTACCAAAATGCGGTAAATAACTTAACCTACCAGAAAGAAGCAGAATCGGTAGCGAGGGAAATACTCAACCATAGTACTTTGAAATTTAAAGAAGGAACGATAAGTTCTTTAGAACTGAGCCAAGCTCAAAATCAACACTTAACGGCACAAGCCAATTTGATAAC
>JALWSJ010000129.1 GCA_026993705.1 Flavobacteriales bacterium | reverse complement strand
AGGGTCGGGCTATCCACTATATCTTTTGCCCTCCAAAAGGAGGGAGGGCAAAAGGATGCCGCTCCTATCCCTAACGCAGATAAAATAAAGAAATATTAAAAAATATCTATGATTTGACTCAAGAAACGATTATACTTTATCTAAGGCTTGACCAATATCCCAAATTAAATCTTCGTGGTTTTCTACGCCGATGGAAAGGCGTACCAATTTTTCCGTAATAAAGTTTCTCTTTTTATCTTCTTCCGGAACGTCTATATGTGTCATTGTTGCCGGGTGTTCGGCTAAACTTTCGGTGCTTCCAAGGCTTACTGCTAGTTTAATTAGTTTTAAATTATTCAAAAACAGAAAAGCCTCGTGTTCTCCTCCTTTTATATCAAAAGAAATCATTGCTCCTGCACTGCTGTATTGTTTTTTATAAATACGGTAATTTTCCGCATTTTCTTTTTCGATAAAACCAAGATAATAAACGTGTTCAACTTTAGGATGTTGTTTTAGGTAATTAGCAATTTTCTCGGCATTTTTAGCTTGCAATTCCATTCTTGCTTTTAGGGTTTCTAGGCTACGCATAAGTAACCAACCTGTCCAAGGTCCTGCCATATTCCCTAAAAATGTTCTCATTCCTTTTACTCTTTTTATGAGTTCGTTGCTACCTAGACACGCTCCAGCTATTACATCACTATGTCCGCCAATGTATTTGGTTGCTGAATAAATAACCAAATCGGCACCATGGTCAAGTGGATGCGACCATAAAGGTCCCATGTATGTATTATCTACAGCTAGGGTTACTTGTTTGTCTTCGGTGGAATATAATGTTGCAATTTCTTTGCACATTGCAATATCTACTAAGGCGTTTGTTGGGTTTGCAGGCGTTTCAATATGAATATGTTTTAATCGGTCTGCTTTTCCTGTGGTTTTTAGTATTTCGATGATTTCTTCTTTTCTTTGTCCTGCTTGAAATCCAACGACTTCTATGCCGTACTGTGTAAGAATGTTTTTGATAAAATAGCTTGTTCCGCCATAAACTGGTGAACTGTACAAAAGTAAATCTCCGGGTTTTAAGAACTCCATTAATACCGTAGAAATGGCAGCCATTCCGCTTTCAAAAACAGCTCCGTCTTCAGCTTTGTCCCAAAGGGTTAAGCGGTCTTCCAATATTTCTAAATCGGGGTTGTTTAATCGGCTGTAAATTAAGCCCGGTTCTTCCTCTGCTCCTTGCTCTCGAAGTCCGTATGCTAATTCAAAAAAGGCTTTTCCTTCTTCTGCGGTTTCAAATACAAATGTTGAGGTTTGAAAGATAGGTGTTTTAATTGCTCCTTGTGATAACTCCGGTTTGTAACCGTAAGACATCATTAAACTTTCGGGTTTTAAGTTTTCTTTTTTCATGGTGTGTGTTTAGTATTGTAGTTCTGTAAAGTTACGAAAAGTGATGGATAAAACCGTATTCATCGTCTAAGAATACTAAATTCCATTTTCTTTGCACTTATCTCAACTGCGTTAGGGATTATTAAGCGACTGTGAAAAATAGTTGAGTTTTTGAGCTAACGTAAAAATTACGACTATTTTGTAATCATTTGATTATCAATATTGTATTTTAACGTTAGTTGGAGTATCCTAAACATGAAATTAAAGTAAGCACATAAAGCGATTTTGTCGCCCTCATGCATCTTCATATTTTATTTCCATAGCCGGTGATATGCAAAGAAAATAT
>JALWSJ010000128.1:5924-7069 GCA_026993705.1 Flavobacteriales bacterium | reverse complement strand
CCGATAAAACTCATTATACACAAGATCTTTAAAGCCGTGTATGATGCATCCTCTTGTTCAGGTTCTCTATTTCTCTTTTTTTTTCTCCTCCCCATTACTTCACCAAATCTAAACTATAAAATGCTCCTTTGTTTTCTTTGCGTTTTTGTGATTGTTTTACCACTAAATAAGCTACTGCATTTAAGTTTCTTAATTCACAAAGTTGTGGCGACAACACTGTTGTTTTATATATTTCTTCCGTATCTACATATATTTCATCCAATTTTTTCAATGCCTTACTCAAACGTTGATTTGAACGAACGATGGAAACAAAATCACTCATTACCGTTTGCAAGGCTTTTCGGTTGTGTTTGATTAAAATCAATTCTTTGGGTGCGGTTGTACCCTCTGCATCCCATTTCGGTACATTCAAGTCCTTGTTTTCTAAATCTTTTTTGTTCTTTATAATATCGTTAGCAATGTTATGTCCGTAAACCAAGGCTTCTAGTAATGAATTTGAGGCTAGACGATTTGCTCCATGCAATCCTGTGCATGATGCTTCTCCGCAAGCATACATATTCTTAATCGATGACTTGCCTTGTTTATCTACTTCTATACCTCCACAAAAATAATGACAGGCAGGAACAACTGGGATAAGGTCTTTTTTAGCATCAATACCTATACTCAAACACTTTTCATAAATATTCGGAAAGTGCTCTAAAAATTTTTCAAAATCTAAATGACGACAATCCAAATACACACAATCTTCACCCGAAATATTTAGCTCATTATCAATAGCTCTTGCCACAATGTCTCTTGACGCTAACTCCCCTCTTTCGTCAATTTTGAACATAAAACGTTCTCCTTTTTTATTGACTAAATAAGCCCCAAAACCTCTAACGGCCTCTGAAATCAAAAAGGCAGGACTTACGCCAGGCTGGTATAGTGCGGTAGGATGAAATTGTACAAATTCAATATCCTTTATTTTTGCCTTTGCCCTATACGCCATAGCAATACCATCTCCTGTTGCTATTACAGGATTGGTAGTGGATGCATACACTTGCCCCGCTCCACCAGTAGCTACCACCACTTTATGTGCAGTATATGTTTCTATTTCTTGCGTATTTTCATCTAAGACATAAGCACCATAGCAAGTAATATTATTT
>JALWSJ010000128.1:0-5914 GCA_026993705.1 Flavobacteriales bacterium | reverse complement strand
ATGATGTTGCAACGTAGTAATGTTAGGTAAGTTTTTTACTTGTTCAAGCAAGGTTGTCTCAATCTCAAAACCTGTAATATCTTTATGATGAATGATGCGGTTTGCAGAGTGCCCTCCTTCTTTTCCTAAATCATAATTCCCTTTTTTATCGGCATCAAACTCCGCTCCCCATGCTATCAATTCATTAAGTCGCTTTGGAGCTTCTTCTATTACCATGCGAACAACTTCTTTATCATTTAGATAATCTCCAGCTTTTAGCGTATCTTCTATATGGCTTTCAAAAGAATCTAATTTATCCCAAACCACTGCAATACCTCCTTGAGCATATTTTGTGTTCGATTCATAATCAAAAGATTTGGTTATCACTCCAATACTAACATCGGGTAATTGTTTAGCAGTTTTTATGGCTGTACTTAAACCGGCTACTCCTGAGCCTAATATTAGTACATCAAAATGTTTTACACTCATCGATTTAATATTCTATTTCTGTGCTGAAATTTCAAGCATACGCTCAATCGGAATCAAGGCTTTTTTTCTAATTTCTTCGTCAACCGTTACTTCTGGCAATTCATATTTCATACACAAATACAACTTTTGCATCGTATTCATTTTCATATAACTACATTCCGAACAAGCACAAGTATTATCTTCATTAGCAGGAGCAGGAATCAATTCTTTATCAGGAGCTTCCTTGCTCATTTCGTGTAATATTCCTGCTTCCGTTCCAACTATATATTTTTTACTAGAATCGGACTTAACAAAATTTATCATTCCCGAGGTAGAACCAATATAATCGGCAACTTTCAAAATATGAGCTTCCGATTCTGGATGAGCAATAATCTTAGCGTCGGGATGCTGAAGATGCAATTCCACCAATTTATCCAACGAAAAAGCCTCATGTACCACGCAAGCACCATCCCAAAGCACCATATTTCTTCCCGTTTCCTTATTGATGTATGCCCCCAAATTCTTATCTGGAGCAAAAATAATCGGTTGGTCTTCTGGAATCGACTCTATAATTTTCTTTGCATTGGAAGAAGTACACACCAAATCACTATGTGCCTTCACCTCTGCCGAAGCATTAACATAAGTAACAACCACATGATTTGGATATTTTTTCTTAAACTCAGCTAAATCTTCCGCAGAACACGACTCAGCCAACGAACAACCCGCTTTCAAATCTGGCAACAATACCTTTTTATCAGGATTCAAAATCTTTGCTGTTTCCGCCATAAAATGCACCCCAGCAAAAACTATAATATCCGCCTCCACGCTTGCTGCTTTTTGAGATAAGCCCAAACTATCTCCCACATAATCAGCAATTTCTTGTATTCCTGGCTCTTGATAATAATGAGCTAAAATCACCGCATTTTTCTCTTCTTTTAACTTCTTAATCTCCGCTACAAAATCAATCGTCTTAGGCGTATCCACCTCCAAATATCCCACCTCTTCTAATCCTTCAATCGCTTTATCTAAATTTTCCATATCAATTTCATTAAAAATCCATAAGCAAAGGTACAAAGATTTTAGAAACCATTTAGCATATTGAGCACAGTTTGATGTTGGGCGTTCCCCAAAACTAAAAAAGAAGAATACCAACACGTTGGAACTCTTCTTTTTTAGTTTTGGGTCGGGCTATCACTACTCACTCTTTTGTGTTGCATACCAATTAAATATATAGATTAGTCATAGGAAATTAATTTTAGTGAGTTTAATCGATGAAGAAAATTATTGCATAGAGTAACTATGGAATAATTTTATGAAGAAGAGTAGGCTCACTAAAATCAATTTAGTAGATTATATCTATATACTTAATTGGTATAGTGCAACAACACAAAAGGAGTTCAAACACGCTGTTCTATCCCTAACGCGAACGAAATTGGCGGATAGAAAGTGAATTTTTGGTTTCTTAGACGATGAATAAAAATTTTGCATAGCTCGGGCTATGGAAAAATTTTATGAAGAAATATAAGGAATCAAAAAACTCTTTATACTGTCCATTTTGTTCGTGTTAGGGATAAGTCCCTAATGCGTATTGAATGAAGTGCAAGAAAGTGAATTTTAGTTTCTTTTGGAGTCGTTTCACAAAAAAATTCCTAAAACCTCCACCCTATTCTTAACACTCCCATATTTACCAAATTAAACGTAGTTATTCTTCTACCCGAAATAGGAACATCAACACTGGCGTCGGTTAGAGAGGTAGAATTTTGCACATTGTAAACGCCTCGTTTATAATTTAGATTTTGATATAAAAAACCTATCTCGGTTCCGATGTACAAATTTTTATACATATCTATATCAACCCCTGTAAATAAATGAACGCCATATCCTCCCACTGGTACTTTCTTACTGTAATTAATATTGGGAATAAACACCAATGAGTCGGTGCGTGAACCATACTCATCGTTTCTTCCTGTCATGATTTTTAGTTCTGTTCCAATATAAGGTGAAACTCGTCCTTCTTTAAAGTGTTTTTCGATACCTAATGAAAAATTAAGTAAAGAATTCTTTTTTTCTACAGAACCAACTCCTGTTCCATCCACCTCATTAATCTCAGTGGTTTTATTTTCTGACTGATAGTTAATAGTTGATCGAACAGCCATCTTGGAGGACAAAAAGTATCGTATTTTTAAATTAGGTGTATAACTTTCAGCAGAAGGTTGAAATAAGTGAAATTGTGTTTCTGTTTCAAAACCTTTTCGATCTTCTTGTGCTTGTAAAAACCCAACAAAACCGATTGTTGACAATAAGATGATTAGTCGTTTCATAGTTTATTTTTTTAGATAGCTTCAGAACGTACTTATTTCTTTAATATTGTTTATCTGACAACATAGGTACAAAACTAAACTGCCCTAATTTTTTCTGCTCAAAGGTATTTTCTGCTACTTTCACGACTAACGTCATTTCTTGAACCTCACCTGAACCAATAGGTATCACCATTCGCCCACCAACTTTTAATTGCTTTAAAAGTTCTTCAGGTAAAAACGGAGCCCCACAAGTAATTAAGATTCCATCATAGGGAGCAAACGCTTCTTTTCCTTTAAATCCATCTCCAAAGAACGCCTGTACTTGATAGCCCATATCGTGTAAAAGTCGTTTGGTTTTAAGATAGAGTTCTCTTTGCCTTTCTATGGTGTACACTTTTGCTCCTAACTCACATAAAACAGCTGTTTGGTAACCTGAACCTGTACCGATTTCTAATATTTTTGAACCTTTTGAAACGTTTAGCAAACTGGTTTGAAAAGCAACGGTAAAAGGCTGTGAAATGGTTTGCCCCGCTCCTATTGGAAAAGCTACATCGTCGTATGCAAATTTTGCATGAAACACTTTATCGAAATAAATATGCCGAGGTACTTTGTTGATAACTGCTAACACATTTTCATCGGTAATTCCTTTGCTTCTTAATAGCTCTACTAACTGTTTTCTTTTTCCTTTGTGTAAAAAAGTATCTTCAAAATTATTCATACTTACAAAAGTAATGCTCTTTTATCGAATTTTTCTAAAGATACTTATCATAAATATTAACAAAATTAATCGGACAATTTTCTTCAATATTTTTCATTGAACTTGTTTTTTAGAACTATAAATTCATTTCTTTGCACTCTTTCCGCTCGCATTAGGGATAGGAGTGGCATCCTTTTGGGTTGTTGCGTATATGCAACCCAAAAGATATAACGGATAGCCCGACCATTACGGCGTTAAAATGTTGTGGAGTGATAACGGAACAATATTTTTATGCCGTAATGGGAATGCCCAAAATAGATAAACCTTCAATAAATGAATACAATATGGACTTAACATTACTTTCCTTTGCTGTAACTGCCTTGACGGGCTTTTTTGCGATTATGAACCCTATTGCGAACGTTCCTATTTTTATTTCCTTGGTCGGTGATGCTGACGATAAAATGAAAAGACGGATTAGTAGAAAATCTACTTTAATTGCCTTCTCTATTGTTTTGGCTTTTGTACTGTTGGGAAAAGTTATTTTTGATGTTTTTGGAATTACAATTCCTGCTTTTAAAATTACGGGAGGGATTCTTGTCTTCTTCGTTGGGTTTGAGATGTTGCAGTCCAAAAAATCGACCATTAAACATTTACACACGCCGAATATCAATGAAGATATTGCTGTTTCTCCTCTTGCTATCCCTATACTTTCGGGACCTGGCACCATTGTTACGGCTATGAATTATAGCTCCGATACTGATTTTACTCATATTATTATTGTCCTTTTGGCTTTTGCTATCATTTGTTATCTGAATTATCTGTTCTTTAATTGGAGTGAAAATCTAGTTCGTAAATTAGGGAATAACGTTATTTCGGTAATCGGTAAAATAATGGGGCTTATTATTGCTATCATCGGCACTACTATGATTATTGAAGGAATCAAATTGGCTTTTCTTAAAGCAAGCTAAGTTATTCTATGTTTTTTAAGTACTTTTGTTGAAAATAGTTTTATGTCGCACCACCATCACCATAGTCCTCCTACATTAAAACAAAGCGATATTAACCGTTCGTTTATTTGGGGAATTATTCTTAACATCGTTTATGTTCTCATTGAGTTGTTTTATGGTTGGCAACAAGGTTCTACGGCTCTTTTTTCGGATGCAGTACATAACATTGGGGACATCTCGGGTTTATTGTTGGCTTTTATTGCATTTAAGTTGCAAAGTATACAATCGGGAAAGGTGCTTACGTATGGCTATAAAAAAGTATCTATCCTCGCTTCGTTTGTCAATTCTATTTTATTAGCTTTTGCTATTGGTGCCATTGCATGGGAAGGTATTCAACGAACCATACATCCACAAGCTATAAATGGTGTGGTTGTTTCTTGGGTTGCTTTCGCAGGAGTGATAATAAACTTTATTTCCGCTCGATTATTCCATAACGAGAAAGACGGAGATTTAAACATAAAAGCTGCCTACTGGCATTTAATGGCAGACGCTTTGGTTTCTTTAGGTGTGGTCGTTTCAGGTGTGATTATTTACTATACGCACTGGTACAGAATCGACGGAATTGTTACCATTATTATTGCATTAGTGGTTCTATACTCTACTTGGAATTTATTCAAAGAAAGTTGGATTGGCGTACTCGATGGTGTACCCGCTTCTATAGACCGCGATGAGATTATCGTTCATCTTTCTGATATCGATGGTGTTATAGATGTACACCATGTGCATATTTGGGGAATTAGCACCAACGAAAATGCACTTACAGGACATATAAAAGTAAAAGATATACAAGCCTTGCAACAAGTAAAAAAAGCTATCAAAGAAGAACTAAAAGAGCACGGGATTAGCCACAGCACCTTAGAATTTGAACTAGAAAACGAAAATTGTAATGAATGAAATTCTACAACAGCAACAGAATGAAATAACCGAGTATCACGTGTATAAAGCCCTAGCCGAATTAAGCAAGGACGAAAAAAATAAAAAAACACTGCTTGTTAATAAAAAATAAGTAAGTAATGAAAAAGTAATTTATTCATTCCTTAATTTTTTTAGAGTTTCATTTATTAATGTTGATGAAATTCCTTTTGTATATGGAAAGTAGATTATTTTGACACCAACCTCTTTAAATTGTTTATCAAAGTCTTTCCATTTAGGAGTATTAAACCAATCATCTCCAACAAACATTATATCAAACTTTATGCGTTCCCACATTGCAAATTTATCCATTGTTTCTTGTGGAACCACTGCATCAACATATCTACAAGCTTCAACAACTTCCATTCTTTCATTTAATAGTTTTAGAAGTTCATTGTCAATGTTATCTATCTGTTGTCTCAAGCCATCTATCTGGACTCTCATTCATTTTTTCATAAAACTTTCCCGGTAACATACACTTCCCAATATGTCTGCTTTCACCTTCCACTATAATCATTTTAAAATTTTTATACGATTCTATTTCGCTATAC
>JALWSJ010000127.1 GCA_026993705.1 Flavobacteriales bacterium | reverse complement strand
CTCTGCAGTTGATAAGGTAGGGAGATATGCTTATTATGCTATTCCTTTGAGGGTAGGTATCCAGCAGAAAGGAAATATTAACAATATTATGTTTGTGAATCCGGTGTACTTGGTCGATGCTTTTGCCAATGGAAAATCGAAGCTTGAGAAAGTAGCAGAAGAAACCAAAAAAGCATTAGAAGCTACGTTGTCCAAAATTAGTGGTATCAAAGTTGTTAACAAGCCATTTGGTTACTCGACAACTCCCGATGAAATAGGTAACTGGCAAATGATGGGTCAGAGTATTTACACAATCTATAGAATAGGTCATAAATACGGTTCCATTGATAATGCACTGAAGGCTTTGAATGCTTCTTTGGAAAAAGGTACTAACGGGTGGAAAAAGGTGTACCAGATAAAGCTTGGGGGTGCAGTCGTTGTAGGTGTTTCGAACCCTAAATATGAGAAAGAGGCTTTTCAGATAGGTGGAGATAACCATCTCTGTGCTTTTCCTATAGAGTTGGTAATTTACAAGAATGGGGAGATAAAAGCCCTACCCGAAATGTACAGAATGTCAATATATTTTATGGATGCGGGCATGTCAGCATTTGCTGCTCATATGTCTATGCCTGGTGAAATAGATGACTCTTTAAAAGGATTACTGAAGTAGTTGTCCGCATAGGTTTATTATAGGAAAGCGGGCATTTTGTCCGCTTTCTCCATTGTTCAATTTTTAATAAGGAAAAGGAATGTCGATTGCTAAAAAATCTGTGTTTGACATTTAAAATTTTTTATGATTCAATTGGTTTGTTAATATTTAACTGATTACAGGAGATTTAGGTTGTGTTTGGTAGAAGAGGTTTGGTAGGGGTTGATATCGGTCATTATTACACCAAAGTTGTTTATTTAGAGAATAAAAAGGGTAGTGTTTCTTTGGTAAGGATTTTTAAAGAGAGAACTCCTGAGGGAGTAATTAGTGCTGAAGGTTGCGATGAGATAGTTTTAGGAGAATTTTTACAGTATATTTTTTCTGAATATAGGGTAAAAAATAAGAGTGTGGCATTTGGTTTAAACAGCTCTTTTGTGATAACCAAGACTTTGAATATACCTTTAGTGGTCGATGAAGAAATTGAACAGGCAGTTATGTGGGAAGCAGAGCAGTACGCTCCCGTGAGTATGGACGATGTCAATGTTAGTTATCAGGTATTGAAAAAAGATAGAGAAAAGAATGAAATGTCCATTTTAATAGCAATAACAAAAAAGGATATTATCGAATCCTATAAAACGGCTTTCAAAAGGGCGAAGTTAAAATTAGAAGTGGTAGATGTTGATGTATTTGCTACATCGAATGCATATTTTTTTGCCAATCCTGAAGGGAAGGGCAAGCATAATTTGATCGTGGATTTAGGTTATTCGTCGACGAAGATGATTTTCCTAAGAAACGGAATGCCTATGTTTACAAGATATATGGACTTCAATTTTTCCAATGTACTAAATGAGGCAAAAGAGATTCTCCAGATAAAAGATGAGGAAGTTGAAAGGTTGCTTAGGGAACCTGGGAGTGAAAAGAAAGAGAGTTTGGTTGCATTTTTTAATGATAAGCTCTTTAATCTTTATGCTCAGATACAGAATTCCATCACTTTTTACAATTCCAGTGTATTGGATATAGCTGAACCAGTTGAAGATATAGTTTTTGCTGGTGCACTTGGGATTTTGTACGAACACTTGAACAT
>JALWSJ010000126.1 GCA_026993705.1 Flavobacteriales bacterium | reverse complement strand
AACGCAAGTGGAATGTGTACATAGAAAGTGGAATTTTAGTTTCTTTCGTCTCTTTTCAATATTCAAATGGTATAAATCATTACTTTTGTTAACCTTAGCCCCCAATTACATCTATTTTAACCGTTAGTTAAAATAGAAAATAAAGTTACTTACACCTAAAACCGAAAAAATGAAAATTCAAGACATCATAAAAAGTTCCATTGCAATAAAACAAAACCTGTTGCAAAACGAAGCCATCATAAAAACCATAGGAGAAATTACCGCCAACGTAGTTGAGTGCTTTGAAAAAGACGGAAAAGTACTCTTTTGCGGAAACGGAGGAAGTGCAGCCGATGCTCAACATTTAGCGGCTGAATTTTCAGGAAGGTTTTATTTTGACCGACCTCCACTAAACTCTGAGGCGTTGCACGTCAATACCTCTTACCTGACTGCCGTAGGAAACGACTATTCTTTTGATGATATTTATTCCAGAATTGTAAAAGCAAAAGGACGAAAAGGAGACATCCTATTTGGTATATCCACCTCTGGGAACTCAAAAAACATCATCAACGCCCTACAACAAGCAAAAGCACAAGACATGATTACCATTGGTTTTTCAGGTAAAACAGGTGGAAAAATGAAAGAATACTGCGACTACATTATTCCAATTCCTTCAACCGACACTCCTCGTATTCAAGAAGCTCACATCTTAGTCGGGCATATTATCTGCGAATTGGTAGAAGAACGTCTTTTTGAAAAAGGAAAATAAATGAACGAAGCAATAATCTTAGCTGGGGGACTTGGTACTCGATTGCGTTCAGAGGTAAACCAAGTACCCAAATCAATGGCTCCTATTTTTGGAAAACCTTTCCTCAGGTGGCAATTGGATTACTTAAGTTCATTCGGCATCAAAAAAGTTATTCTTGCTGTCGGATATCTATCCGATGCTATCGTTCAATATTTTGGAGATGAATACAACGGTATTTCCATTCAATACACCTATGAGAAAACTCCCTTAGGAACAGGCGGAGCAATAAAACAAGCTTTGGAGTTAACCACCTCCGAAACCGTACTGATTCTAAACGGCGACACCATGTTTCGTTTAGACTTGGGTAAAATGTTTCAGTTTCACACCGAAAATAACGCTGATTTTTCTTTAGCTTTAAAACCGATGCAAGACTTTGAACGCTATGGAGTTGTTGATTTTGATTCACAATATAACGTTACTGGTTTTCAAGAAAAACAAAAACAAGCAAAGGGAAATATTAACGGAGGAGTCTATCTCCTCAATAAACGTATTTTTACCCAACAACAATTCCCCGAAAAATTTTCTTTTGAAAAAGAGTTTTTGGAAAAAAAATTCACCGAATACAAATTCAAAGCCTACCTTGACAACGGCTACTTCTTGGATATCGGCATCCCAAAAGATTATCACCAAGCACAAAACGACTTTAAGGAGTTTACCGACTTCTACATTGACAAAAACTGGACACTTTTTCTCGACCGAGATGGTGTAATTAATGAACATATCAAAGATGGTTATGTAACCAGTTTAGATAATTTTAAATTTATTGAAGGAAGTTTAGAAGCTATTTCACTTCTTTCCAATAAATTCATCAGAATTGTTGTTGTTACCAATCAACAGTGTGTTGGCAAGGGTATTATTTCTGAAGAAGAGCTGAACATCATTCACCAACACCTACTGCAAAAAGTTGAAGAAAACAACGGAAGAATAGACCGCATCTATTTTGCACCGCAATTGGTTTCTGAAAACAGCATTTACAGAAAACCGAATACCGGGATGGCAGACCAAGCAAAAAAAGATTTTCCGGAAATCGACTTTAAACAGTCTGTCATGGTAGGAGATTCCATTAGTGATATGGAATTTGGAAAAGACAAAGGAATGTACACCGTATTTATTCACCCTTTAGGAAATTCAAAATATAATTTTAACTTTGATTCTCTAATTGCTTTTGCCAAAAGCATTTAACCTCCAATCATGAAAAAGAATACGAGTCTAACCCTTCAAAAAGGAATCAATATCCTTTACTTATTTTTAATTTTCTTCTATTTCTTAATTACGTTTAACACGTACAAAGATGATAAAGTCAATTTGGGAGGAGACAATGTATCTTACTATCTTTTAGGTAAGTCTTTGGCTTCGGGAAATGGCTATTACGACGCCCACATGATAGGAGAAAAAGACGGAAAAGTAATTTACGGTGTTCCCCACACTCATTTTCCCCCTGGTTATCCGGGTATCCTCGCAGGTTTTATGAAAATTTTCGGAGATGACTTGCAATCAGCAAAGAATGTTAACGGTTATTTTCTGTTATTTTCTGCTCTGCTTCTCTTTTTCCTTTTACAAGAAATCGGACTCAATCAACATTTAGCTTTTGTATCTTCTGTATTTTTACTTCACAATTATCACGTTCTCTACTATTCTATGTATATGTATAGTGAAGTCCCCTTTTTATTTTTCTTTCTTTTATTCATTTATTCATTTATAGAACAAAAGGAGAATATTTCCTTCTTAAAAGATTACCACTTTTATATTTCTGCTTTTTCTTTAGTTCTGTTATTTTATATAAAATCATTTACCGTAGGAATTGTTGTGGGGATGATTATCTATTTGGCTTATTCAAAAAAATGGAAAGAAATAGTAGCTTACTTATCAATATTGATTTTAGCCATTCTCCCTTGGAAAATCAGAATGTCCGGATTGCATTCCACTTCTTACCTTACTTATTTAAGTTACAAAAACCCCTACAAAAAAGAATTGGGCTTTATGGAATTGAACGACTGGTTCTTGCGTTTTTGGGCGAATGTAAAACGTTATATTTCTGTAGAAATACCAGATGGACTTATTCCTATGAATCCGATATACAACTATAAAACTCCGCTCCCTTTTTACTCGTGGTTTATTGGAATACTGTTAATTTCTCTTGCGATTTACGGTCTATTACTATTAAAAAAACACCGTTTACTTTTGTTCTTAATCATTGGTTCTCTTCTCGGAATACTCATGCTATGGCCACAAGTTTGGTTCGGAAAACGTTTTATATTACCGCTTATTCCTTTACTTTATGGGTTGATTTTTTATGGCTTACAAAACATGATTATGTTTCCTGTAAAAAAATATAAACCAAAGCTCGAACCCAAAGTAACTGTACTTTCTTCATTCGCTTTATTTGCTTTATTTATACCAAGTAAAAACACCATGAAATATATGTCTTTTGTTGCTGAATCTCCTATGCAACCCAAATATAAAAATTATTTCACTGCCGCAGAATGGATAAAAAACAACTCCAAGGACAGTTCGATCACTGCATGCAGAAAACCTCATCTATTTCATTTGTATTCAGAAAAATTCGTTGTTCCCTATGCAAGAACTCCGGATACTGATGTTATCATCAATGATTTCAAAAACAAAAAAGTAGATTATGTAATCGTTGATCCATTAGGGTTTTCTTCCACGGGACGATATCTAGTACCTGCAATGAAAAAATATCAAGGAAAATTCAAGCAAGTTTTTAAAACCGGAAAACCCGAAACTTTTGTTTTTCAATTTTTACCGAATCTTGGGTATGAAGGCGAATGGAAAGGAGATCTAAAGGAAGGGAAAGGAACGTTTGCCTACTTTGATGGTACCGTATATAACGGAGACTGGAAAAACAATGTAAGAGAAGGTTTCGGAACATTCAAATGGACAAACGGAACTGTTTATACAGGATTATGGAAAAACAATATGCGAGAAGGAAAAGGCGTTTTATCCTTACCTAATGGTAATATTATAAAAACAACTTGGCATCGTGATACAATGCAAGGACCTGCTGAAATAACAAACCCTAACGAGGAAATAACAATCGGATTTTTTAATAAAAATATATTTACAAAAAATCAATAATGATAAAAAAACTATCCATACTTATACCCGCGTATAACGAAGGGAAAACTATCCATCTTATTTTAGATAAAATAAAGGAGGTTAAATTGGTCAATGATATTGAAAAAGAAATTATTATTGTTAATGATTGTTCCGGAGACAATACCGTAGAAGCTATCGAAGCATATAAATTGAAAAATCCTACTTTAAATATTCAACTGCATTCACAACCATTTAATCAAGGAAAAGGGGCGGCAATTCACAAAGCAATTGAATTAGCAACCGGTGAATATCTTATTATTCAAGATGCTGATTTAGAATATGACCCTGCGGAATATAATGATTTACTAAAACCTATTTTATTAGGTTTTGCTGATGTTGTTTACGGTTCTCGATTTGTAGGTGGCAATCCACATCGTATTCTTTTCTTTTGGCACAGCATCGGCAACAAAATATTGACGACGTTGTCCAATATGTTTACCAACCTTAATCTTACCGATATGGAAACGTGCTATAAATTAATCCAAACAGATGTAGCTCAAGGTTTGGATTTAAAAGAAAAACGCTTCGGTTTTGAACCGGAGTTAACCGCAAAATTAGCAAATATAAAAACATTAAGAATTTACGAAGTAGGTATTTCTTATTACGGACGAACCTATGAAGAAGGAAAAAAAATTGGTTGGAAAGACGGCGTAAGAGCTATTTACTGTATCCTAAAATATAATCTTTTTTCAAAATGAGCAACGAACCGGAATTTATAGAAGACGATGCAGTAGGTGAACAAACCTTGGAAGCCATCAGTGATGCCGATAAATTTAACGATTGGATGTACACTACCATAAAACCTTTTGCCAAAGGTAAAGTGTTGGAAATCGGTAGTGGAATCGGCAATATTTCTAATTACTTTATCGAAGATGATTTTTCCATCATGACTTCAGATATTCGCGATGGATATTGCAAGCGACTAGAAGAACGATTTTCCGAAGAACCTACTTTTTTAGGTACAATAAACATGAATCTTACCGATACGGATTTTGATCAAAAGTTTTCGGCACATCTTAACCAATACGACACGGTGTTTGCTTTGAATGTGGTAGAACATATTTATGATGATAGGCTTGCTATTCGAAATGCTAAAAAACTCTTGAAAAAAGGAGGACATCTCATTATTCTTGTTCCTTCCTACAACAAATTAATGAACGGGTTTGATGAAGAATTAGGGCACTTTAGACGATATACCGTTCGTTCGTTAACACATCTTTTTGAACAGGAAAAACTGGAGATTATTCATCAGCAGTATTTTAATTTTGTAGGTATTTTCGGTTGGTATATTTCCGGAAACTTACTTAAGAATAAAGTTATCCCTAAAGGGCAAATGTCTTTTTATAATACTCTTGTTCCCGTAATTAAACTAATCGATAAAATCATGCTGAGAAAAATCGGACTTTCTACAATAGTTGTGGGGAAAAAATAAAACTTATTGGATACAAAAAAAGCCTTTCGAATGAAAGGCTTTTTATTTTTTGAAAGCTTTACGCTTTCTATGTAGCGGGGGCCAGACTCGAACTGACGACCTTCGGGTTATGAGCCCGACGAGCTACCACTGCTCCACCCCGCAATATATCTTGTAATTCAATTTTATCTATTGCGAGTGCAAATATACAACTTTTATTGAACTTAGCAAATGTTTTTTTGCTTTTTTTATTTCTATCCTTAAATCCGCAAGTGATTTCGTTATGAAAAGTCAAAATACGTATTAAGATTGGTCTTGAATAGAACTTCACTTGCGGATTTAAGGGTTATTATAACTATTTATTAAACAGTATTATTTACGGATTCATTCCTAAACCAACCACCTGATAATATTCAGAATACTCGAAATTTGTATAATTCAAATTTGAGCGATAATTCTTTCATTAAAAACATCTGTGCTTCCCATGATATTACTTAGTATTTTACCTATTCATAACGGAAATCGATACATAATTAAGGTTAATAAAATGGTTATTCGTTAGAAAAAAAACACCATTATTGGAGTTTCCTTACCTAATTTAAATACATTCGTAAAAAATATTTACATGCCGAATAAAATAAAGATAAGTTTAGCTTTGCAAGGCTTCACAAACATAGTAACGGATACTACTATTGGTATTACTGAACTAGTTGAGACCATGCACAAACAAATTTCATCCCCTCCTTTTTTGCCCTCCTCTCCGATTCAAGAATTGACTTCCTCTCTAACAAAATTTACTTATGGTAATATAAAAAAGACTACTCATGTTGTCGGAAAGAGAATAAATAAGGTATTAGAAAAATATGCCTCAGTAATGGGGGAAATAGAACTAACAAACAGAAGAGAAAATAGACAATCATTTCTGAATGGTGTTATTGGTGATTATTTAGAAGAAAATAATAATCCTTTGAAAATTACCATGCAATTCAGATATCAAGGTAGCTCAATTTTTATCAATAAAGAAAACTTAGCAAAAAAATATCCAGTTATTAAAAGCAAAGTTCTATTAATGATACACGGACTGTGCCTTAACGATTCTCATTGGAATATAAATGAGCACAATCACGGTGAAAAATTAGCAAAAGAATTAGGGTTTACCCCTATTTACCTATACTACAATAGTGGTCGTCATATTTCAACAAATGGGCAAAACCTCAATGAACTATTGGAAGAGTTGGTTCTGGGCTGGTCAATCCCTGTTGAAGAGTTGATTATTCTAACACATAGTATGGGAGGATTAATTTCAAGAAGTGCCATTTATTACGGAGAAAAACAACAAAAAACATGGATTAAATATTTAAAAAAAATATTTTTTTTAGGGACTCCACATCACGGAGCTCCAATGGAGGTTATAGGGAATTATTTTGAAACTACTTTAAAAATTATTCCTTACACAAGACCTTTTGCTCGTTTAGGAAGAATAAGAAGTGCAGGGGTAACAGACTTAAGATTTGGTAATTTACTTGATGATGATTGGGAAAATAGAAATCGTTTTAAATTGGAAGGAGATAAAAGATGTAGTGTCCCTTTACCTGAAAAAATAGAATGTTATAGTATTGCGGCAACCGTTAGTAAAGAAACAAAAGTGAAGAATCCAAAATTAAAGGGAGATGGTTTAGTCGAGGTAGCAAGTGCTTTAGGAATACATAAAAACAAGAATAAAAATTTAAACTTTAAAAGAAAGAACACCTGGATAGCTTATGAGAACAAACATAT
>JALWSJ010000125.1 GCA_026993705.1 Flavobacteriales bacterium | reverse complement strand
ATAAATCACTCAGGATTTTTGTTCCTCGGATGTTTGTTTTCACGGCTTCCGAAGGGTTTCTTTCCATTAAAGGAACGTGCTTGTAGGCTGCCGCATGAAAAACCACTTCGGGTTGAAAGGTTTTAAACACGTTTTCCATTCTCACAGGGTTGGAAACATCGCCGATTACAACTACTTTTTCTATGGTCGGTTTTTTGTGTTTAAGTTCAATTTCAAGGTTGTAAATCGGGCTTTCGGCTTGGTCTAGGAGGATAATTTTCTTTGGAGAAAAATTAAGTAATTGTCGAGCGATTTCACTCCCGATAGAACCCGCAGCACCTGTAATGAGTATCACCTTGCCATCGACTTCTTTTTTTATGTTTTCAGTGTTCAATTCTATCTCTTCTCTACCCAATAAATCTTCAATACGAACCTTTTTAATCTGTTTTGACGAGAACTGGCCGTTTATCCATTTTTCAACCGGCGGAACGGTTAGGACTTCAATATTAAGTTTAAGGCAGCTGTCAATCAATTGTCTTATTTTTTTCGGGTCACTTTTTTTAATAGCAATAATGACGTAATCGATTTTAGTTTCTTTCGCCCATTTTTCAATAGAATCACTCGATTTTATCGGAATACGTTCCAAAAGTTTCCCTCTCAATTTTGGATTATCATCGATAAATCCGATAACGTTATAAAGAATATTCGGATCTCTCTCCAATGTTCTTTTAGTGATTAATCCCATTTCGCCCGCACCGTAAATCAGTACATTTTTCGTAGCACCTCTCGATTTTTGTGTTTCAACATAAATTAATTTAACGACCGTCCTCGATGTAATAAGCAAAAATATAGACGTCAAAAACTCAACAAAAATAACCGATATAGGCATAAAATAAACTCCGTCAAAATAATAGTAACGAATAGGTGAAAGTATTAGAAATACAAGCGTTCCCAATGCCACCGTAGAAAAAATACGTTTAGCATCTTCGGTACTCGTATAGCGAATAATACCAGCATACGTTTTACCAAAATAATACAGCGAAGCACGAACGATAATATATATCGGCAAAACAGGTTTAAGAATGTGCCATTCCTTTAGCAAAGTATATCTATCAAGGTCAACAAAATCAAACCGAATAAGATAAGCGATGAATAAGGCTGTTAAGCTGAGAAAAATATCAATTAAAAAAATAATCCATCTCGGCGTATTTTGTTCAGGTATAAGCTTGATTTTCATAAAGGGCAAAGGTAAATAAAATACGATAAAGGCTATTATATGTTATGCAATTATTTGGGCGTTCCCTCAATTTGCTAAAGAAACATATCGCTCATGCTCAACGTATCTTTAGCAAATTGGGGTCGGGCTATCACTACTCACTCTTTTTGCCCTCAAAAGGAGGAGGGCAAAAAGGAGTTCAAACACGCCGTTCTATCCCTAACGCGAAACAGGTGAGTGCATAGAAAACGGAGTTTAGTTTTCATAAAGCCTAACATTTTTTCATAAACTTGAAACAACCAATCAATAAGTAAATACTTCTTATTATCTTTGGCGTTGAAGTTCTACTAGTAAAAGAAATATGTATAAAGTATTTTTAATTTTCTTGCTTGCTTTGTTGTCTTGTAGCCAACCAAACGACATACCTACACCAGAAGAATTAGGTACAAAAAAGGCAATCACTAATGAGCAATCTATATCCATAAGTAGATTTTGGACATCAGACGAAGCTTTTTTAATCAAACGATTTGTAGAACGCAGAGGTTGGAATGCAGAAAAAACACCAACAGGAATTTATTACTACATTTACAAAAAAAATAAAACGGGCAAATTAGCTCAACCAGGTGAAATTGCAGATGTAAAATATAAAATTCGTTTGCTTGATGCCGATACAACACTCTGTTACCAATCCGAACAAGGAAAAACTGAACCAATATTAATCGAAATGGATAATGTAGAGTCAGGGTTACACGAAGCACTTACCTATATGCGAGAGGGCGAAAAAGCATACATTATTTTGCCACATTATTTAGCTCATGGGCTAGTGGGAGACTTAGACAAAATACCACCACTTTCACCGGTTTTATACGATATAGAATTGGTTAAATTAACACAACCTAAAAAATGAAATTGATTTTTCCGTTTATATTACTAATTATAATAAGCTCTTGTAATAGAGATGTGCCTGAATATTATACCACACAACACGGATTGAAATACAAGTACCACGATGTGAGTACAGAAGAAGAAACACCCAAAAAAGGAGAGTTCCTTAAAGTCCGTATGCAGTGGGAAGCACCAACATCCGATTCTGTATTTTACGATTCAAGAAATTATTCTCCCGATGGTATTGTTGTGCTTCGACTTGGAAAACAAAAGCATTTAGGCGGAATAGAAGAAGCCTTTTCTAAATTAAAAAAAGGGGATAGCGTTTCGTTCTATATTAGCCCCGATTTTTTCTATTCAGACTATTTGAACTTAAATACCATTCCAGAATTTCTTCAAAATGAAAAAGAGATGATTATCACTCTTCGTTTGGTTGATATCCTTACGGAAGAAGAATATAAATCAGAACAACAAAACGAACAAGATGAATTAGAGCTAAAAGAGTTGGAAGCTATAAACGAAGAATTGAAACAATGGAAAACAACATACGACTCCATTAATGAGATAGAAGGTGTCTATTGGACACTGTTAGAAAGAGGAGAAGAAGACTCGCTTCTTCGATACAATGATGTAGTAACCATAAATTATACCGCTTCTTTTTTAAATGGTACTGTTTTTTACGATACCTATAAAAACGGTTATCCCGATGAATTTCAGCTAGGACGTGAACAACAAATGGTTGAAGGCTTGCAAGACGTTCTGTTAAAATTACATTCGGGCGATAAAGCCAAAATTCTAGTGCCTTCTTATCGAGGTTTCGGTAGCGAAGGTTCAAAAAGTGGTGTTGTGCCACCCTATACGCCTATTGTCTATGAGGTAGAGGTTTATAAGAAAGAAAAGGAATGAAAAAAGAATATGCAATAGTAGATATTGAAACAACAGGACATTTCTCTCCTGACGGAGGAATTACAGAAATAGCAATTGTAGTTACCGATGGAGAAAGAATTATAAGTACCTACGAAACACTGATTAATCCACAGGCCAAAATTCCTCCTTTTGTAGAAAATTTAACAGGAATCACAAATGAAATGGTTAAATCAGCTCCTTTGTTTGAAGAAGTAGCTATGGAAATTTACACAATGTTAGTAGGCAGAGTTTTTGTTGCTCATAATGTAAATTTTGATTATAAATTCGTCAAATACGAGCTAGAAAAATGTAACATTCCAATTGGACAAGAACGACTTTGTACCGTCCGACTTTCTAGAAAAATTTTACATGGTCTAAAATCGTATAGTTTAGGGAAATTAACCAAAGAATTAGGTATAAAACACACCGATAAGCATCGAGCAATGTCTGATACTATGGCTACAGCAGAATTATTTCATTTGCTGATTCAAAAAGGAGAAAAAGATATATTGGATACCCTAAAAAAAGTAAAAAAACAACCGAATCTCCCTGCTCATTTACCTGAACGAGTGTTTAATAAATTGCCAAACGAATCAGGAGTTTATTACTTTCTTAATGATAAAAGAGAGGTGATATATGTAGGAAAAGCGAAAAATATAAAAAAAAGAGTAGCTTCACACTTTACAGGAAAAGCAACCGCTCAAAAGATGTGTTTCTACCGAGAAATACACCATGTTGATACTGTATTAACAGGTACAGAAATGATTGCTTCTTTACTCGAAGATGCCGAAATAAAAAGATTGTGGCCGATTTATAATCGATCTCAAAAGAGTAGGGTAAATAAATTCGGGGTGTTTGTATATGAGAATCAAAAGGGAGTAAAACAGTTAGGAATAACTAAAATAGGAACAAGAGTACAGCCGTTAAAAACTTTTCCTTCGCTTTCAGGGGCTAGAAATTGGCTACTTAAACAGATTGAAGGTTATGAATTAAATCCCCGATTGTGTGGAATGCCAGAGTTTGAGTTAAATCAAGTGAATGAAAAACAACATGTAAAAAACATTGAAAATTTTTTGGCTAATTATGATAAAGATTATAGTTCTTATATCCTAATTGGTCAAGGTAGGGAAGAAGAAGAATTATCCTATGTCTTAATAGAAAAAGGAACGTATAGAGGCTATGGATTTGTTTCGAAAAAGGCAAAGCTAAATTCATTGCATAAAATAAAAAAACATCTACATCTTCAAGAGGAAACTACTACCAATTTAACCATACTTAAATCCGAAAAATTAGGACAGGGATTAATAAAAAAAGAAATCAAGTAAATGCCCAGAATATTATCCATAGATTATGGTACAAAGCGAGTAGGAATCGCTGTAACCGATGAACTTCAAATTATAGCATCTGGATTGACAACCGTACATTCTAGTGAATTGATTCCTTTTTTAAAAGATTATACTCAAAAAGAAGAAGTAGAAACAATAGTCGTAGGAGAACCTAAAGATTTAAAAAATCAAAAAACGGATAGTTCGTACGAAATCGAAAAATTAGTAAAGCACCTAAAAAGAACATTTAAAGGCATAAAAATAGTAACCATAGACGAACGTTTCACTTCAAAATTAGCGACTATGGCTATTTTTGATTCAGGACTAAAAAAGAAAGACCGAAGAAAAAAAGAATTGGTAGATGAAGTGAGTGCTACAATTATTCTGCAAAGTTATATGCAGCAGCAGAGTAATTATCTAAGATAGTTTTTATAAATTTGACTATGCAAAAGAGCTATTTTATCATCCTATTCGTGTTTTATCCATTTTTGCTTTTGGGGCAAACTACCGAGGAAAAGGAAGATTCATTAATACATTTGCTACAAACGGATAGTACATATCTGAATGATTTTCAGGTCATAGAAGATATATGTACAGCATTAGAAGAAGTTTCAAAAGAAAATAAAGATGGAATTGGAGTATTTTATTCCAATATGGTAAAAGCATATTTGTTTAAAAATTCACCGCTAAAAGCTGAAGAGGCTTTAGCAGAGATGGATAAACTAATTCATAAATATACAATTCCCGACACCTTACTTGTCGATTATCATTTGGCAAAAGGTTTTAATCAAGGCTTAAAAAGTAACACCTTATTAGAATTAAAACACTACCTAATTGCAGATTCCATTGCATCTCGTATAAAAGATAACGATAAAAAATAAAGTATGAAATAAATGCACGTTTTTATTTAATGAACTACTATAAGACTGTTAACGATTTCGATAATAGTATTGCAATTGGTAAGGATATTCTACAAGAATATCAAAATGATATTACCCTAAAAGAAGAAGGAATGTACCATGATTTACTATTTAATATTGGTGTGTTATATGCAAAGAAAAAACAATACGATAGTTCTAATATATATTTAAAAGAAGCTATAAAGGGGGGGGGTACGTTATGAAGATATTTTTACTGAATACCTCTATTTAGCAAGAAATTTCGATGCTCAACACCAATACGATAGCGCAAAGTATTACATAGATTTATTTGTTCAAGCAAGTGATAAACTTTATCCCAATTCTATTAATCAAGTTTCAGCATATCTTTCGGCAGGAGCTGTGTATATTCATATTCAACAATTTGACGCTGCTAAAACTTTATTAAATAAAGGATTTGAAAAAAGCAAAATATTGAATTATAAAAAAGGACAGTTAGAGGCAAGTAAAAAACTATTATTGAACGAACTAAAAAGGAATAATGACACCCTAGCACTCAAATGGCTTAAACAATATACTCTATTTACCGATTCGCTATATAATCGGAAAACGCAAGAGTTAGAACAACGCTTTGAAAAGGAATACTAAAGAAAAACGCTAAAATAAAACAATTAAAACTCCAAAAAGAACGCGATAACATTGAGAAAAAATTACTATTATTTCTATTGATTGCGGGGATTCTGTTTTTCACTTATTTAATTGGTCGATATAAAACATCACAAAAGCTTCTAAAACAAAAGATGTTGATTGAAAAATTAAATCAATACAAAATACAAGTTGAATTAAAACAAAAGGAAGAGGAATTAGCTAAACAACAAGAACATTTAAGAATCAGTAACGACCAGATTCAGCAACTCAAACAAGAACTATCAAATAAGCATGAAACAGAAAAAAGCCAGCTTAGCCTAAATAAAATCATACGAATTTTCAACCAAAAGTATATCTCAGATAAGGATTGGGGCGAGGTAATTATTTTGTTTAGAAGTATTTACCCCGAAGTTTTCTCAGAACCAGAACAAAAAAATATAAAATTGTCTGCAAACGATATTCGTGTTATTATTTTGCAAAAATTAGGATACACCAATCAAGGTATGTCAGAAATATTAAACATAAGCATAGAAGGTGTAAAAAAAGCGAAACAGCGTCTCAATAAGAAGTTGCATAACTAGAATTAGACGAAGAGTTTTTTTAGGGCGTTCCCCCAATTTGCAAAAACAACATACCGCTATCGCTAAACGTTGTTTTGCAAATTGGGGTCGGGCTATCCGCTATATCTTTTGCCTGCCATAAAGGCAAGCAGGCAAAAGGATGCCGCTCCTATCCCTAACGCGAAAGAAATATAAAGGGGGAAAGTGTATTGATAAACAGTGTTTTATGGTTATTATTGAGTAAAGGCCACCATTTGTCCATTAATAAATCACGTATAATAAGGAAGAATGAAAGATATTTGCGTCGATAAATTTTTTAAAAATAAACAAAACCAATGAAAAAGAATATTATTTACGGATGTATGGCATTAACATTAGTTTCTTGTGGAGATGCTAGTGAAGAAAACATAACAAAAGCAGCAAAAGAATTATGCGATTGTATGGACAATCGAAAAGAAACGCGTGAAGAAAGTGAATTTTTAGATCCAATCGATTTGGATATCTTAGATTATGGATTTTGTTCGCTAGATGTTGCATCTAAGAATATAGATCCAGAAAGCGAAGATTTTGGAAAAGCAATCAAGAAAAGTTGCCCAGAAGTCTTTGAAATACAGCAACAATACATCAAAGAATCAATAGAAGAATAAAGATAATAAGGTAGCTTCTTCATTCATCATTGACTATTTAATTTAAATACAATATATT
>JALWSJ010000124.1 GCA_026993705.1 Flavobacteriales bacterium | reverse complement strand
ACCTATTACTTTTTTAATAGACGTAACCATTTTACCTCCAAACTCTTTTAATTCTTCGTCACTCCAATTGGCTTTTATTCCTAATGAGATTAATTTACCTATAACTTCTTGAGCTTTAGGCAATTCTAAATTGTGGTAATCTTGGGGTGCTCCTAAATGGTGTATTGCCATTTTAAATGGCATTTTTAAATTCTTTACATGATTCCATTGGTTAATAAAATGGAACATATTGGTGTACCAATAGTTAAATCCTGCTAAACCATCTTCGGCAAATTGTTGCATCACTTTTTGTGCTGTTTCCGTATCTTTCAGAAAGAAATTTAAGAAAGTCGCGGAATCACCCTCTTCATCAAGTTTTGCACGGAAAGAAACACCATCAATAGCACTCAATAAAGATTTTAAATAGGCTTTATTTTTTCTATTGTTGTTTCTTATGGTTTCAATTTTTTGCATTTGAGCCAAACCAACAGCCGCATTTAATTCCGAAATTCTAAAATTTGTTCCCAAAATCGGATGTTGTTCCATTCCTCTGTTATCTCCAATGTGGTCGTGCCCGTGATCGGATATTTGGTGCATATAATTGTATATTTTCTCATCATTGGTGATACACAAACCACCTTCACCTGCCGTGGTTATTTTAAAGAAATCAAAACTAAAAGCTCCAGCTTTACCAAACAAACCAACAGATTTTCCTTTATAAAAAGCTCCTAACGCCTGTCCGGCATCTTCCACTAAAGTCAAATCATGTTTTTCTATAATAGGTATGATGCTATCCATATCGGCTGCAGCCCCACACATATGAACGAGTAAAACCGCTTTTGTTTTATCTGTGATTACCTTTTCGATTCCCTCTGCGGACAAACACAATGTTTCGTCAATATCGGCAAAAACAGGTAAAGCTCCCTGCCAAAGTATCGCTTCAATTGTAGCTATATAAGTAAAAGGTGTTACAATTACTTCATCTCCAAAACCTATACCTGCCGAAGACAATGCTGTGGTAACCGCAGTTGAACCACTTGATACCATATGGGCATATTTTGCTCCTGTATATTCTTTTGCTAAGGCTTCTAAATCTCTAGCCTTCCAAATTCCTTGTCTTAAATGTTCGTGATTATAACGGAACAAACATCCCGTTTCCAATACTTCCATTACACTCTTTTTCTCCTCTTCACCGTACAAATCAAATCCTGCCATTTTTATTATTTTAAGTTTCGTACAAAAATAAAGTTTATTCTAATGTTTCAGGTGGCTTTTATTATAATTCTTTAAACGAATGGTTATAATTATCAACAAGAAAAAGCATCTTACTTACTAAATAATTTTCAAAAACTAATGAATAGATGGTCGCCAAGGTAAATTGCGTGTTACTTCTGCTTCTATTTCCAGCATTTCATCCAATCGTTCTTTTATTTCCTCTTCAGAAAAATAGTGTTTTGCCAGATTAACAAACAAATCTACATGGTCTTTTTCTTGTTTGTATAGATTGGTGTAAAAACGTTTTACGTCTTCTTCTTGTGCTGCTTTTCCTACGAGCTTAAACCGTTCTACGCCTCTCATTTCGGCTATAGAAGCTAATAGTAAACGATCTAAAAATCGTCCGTCTCTTGAAGTTCTTACATGAGGTAATATTCCTTTTAGGTAATCGTCCTGTTTGAACTTTCCGTCTAATGAAAATCCTCTTTTTTGCATCAACTCATAAACTTGTTTGAAGTGTAGTAACTC
>JALWSJ010000123.1 GCA_026993705.1 Flavobacteriales bacterium | reverse complement strand
CAACGGGATTGGCATTCATAAAAAAATGCTGACCAAACTGTTTGATGTCGGAGAAACAATCTCAACAAGGGGTACCGAAAACGAAAAAGGTACCGGTTTGGGATTGGTTTTATGCAAAGAATTTGTAGAAAAACACAATGGGAAAATATGGGTTAAAAGCAAAGAAGGAACAGGGTCTGCCTTTTATTTTACCATCCCTTTCAACCCGGAAGACAAAATCTTTGCAGAAAACAAGATGAAGACATATACGATTTTGATAGTGGATGATGAACATGTTAATTATTTGTATATTAATCTGATACTTAAAAATTCAGGTCTTAACCTGAATACTTTTTATACTAAAACGGCAAAAGAAACCATTGAATTCTGTAAAGAAAATCCTGATATAGACATTATACTTATGGACATAAGAATGCCAAATATGGACGGATTTGAAATTACACGCCAAATCAGGAAATTCAATAAAGACATCGTTATTGTGGCACAGACGGCGTATGTTCTTGAAAAAGACCGGAAAAAAGCCCTTGAAGCCGGATGTAATGATTACATATCCAAACCCATCGACAAAAGAAAACTGTTAGGAATCATAGAGAAGTTTCTTTCCGGAAAATAGTTTTCAAACCAGAAACTTATTCGTCCCGAAGGACAAAATGACACCCCACCTCTTTGGCACAGGGTTTGATTTGCCTTGAACCACACAAAAACATTGAAAACAAAAAAAGAAGATATGACGACACAAACAGGAAAAATCGGTATCCAGACAGAAAACATCTTTCCCATTATTAAAAAATTCCTTTACTCTGATCATGAAATATTTCTCAGAGAGCTGATATCCAATGCCGTGGATGCTACACAAAAGCTCAAAACGCTCTCTTCACTGGGAAAATACAAAGATGACCTGGGCGACCTTACCATCCAAGTGGAAGTGGATAAAAAGAACAAAACACTTTCCGTACGCGATCGTGGCATCGGCATGACCGCCGAAGAAGTAGACAAATACATCAACCAGATCGCTTTTTCCAGCGCCGAGGAATTTGTGAAAAAATTCAAATCCAAATCAGAAGCAGAACAAAATGCCATTATTGGCCATTTCGGATTGGGATTTTATTCTTCGTTCATGGTTTCAGACAAAGTGATCATTAACACCAAAACATACAAAAAAGGCGGCAGTACCAAAGCTGTTCGTTGGGAATGCGATGGCAGCCCCGAATACAGCATGACCGATTCCGACAAAAAAGACCGCGGAACAGAAGTAATATTACAAATCAGTGATGAAAACAAAGAGTTTCTCGAAGATTACCGCATAGAAGAATTGTTGAAAAAATATTGCAAGTTCCTTCCCGTACCCATTCAATTTGGTATGGAAACCGTTTTTGAACCCATTGAAGGCGAAAAAGATAAAGACGGGAAACCCAAAACCAAAGAGGTTAAACGGCCAAAAATCATCAACAATCCGGAGCCGTTGTGGAAAAAATCACCTGCCGATGCAAAAGAAGAAGAATACAAAGCTTTTTATCATGAACTCTATCCACTGAGTATTGAAGAACCTTTGTTCCACATTCATCTGAATGTAGATTATCCCTTTAACCTCACCGGCATATTGTATTTCCCCAAAGTTAAAAGGGATTACGAACTGCAACGCAATAAAATTCAGCTTTACAGCAACCAGGTCTTTATTACAGACTCGGTGGAAGGCATTGTCCCCGAATTCCTCACCCTTTTACAC
>JALWSJ010000122.1 GCA_026993705.1 Flavobacteriales bacterium | reverse complement strand
CTTACTTGCTAGCCCAAAATCACTGGAAGTAAAAAAACTATTAAAGACTTTATAACCTCTATTATTAGGGCGTTCCACTTTTCTACAAAACAAACATTTCGCTCTCGCTCAACGATTGTTTTGCAGAAAAGGGTCGGGCTTATCCACTATATCTTTTGCCCTCCAAAAGGAGGGAGGGCAAAAGGATGCCGCTTCTATCCCTAACGCGGACGGAATGAGAACTAAGAAAGCGAATTTTAGTTTCTTTAGACAATAAAGAAATTTCCGACATATAACAATCACAAAATAAAGAAAGATTATAACTTTACACATCTAAGGTGTCAAATTGGTGAGAGTATGAATAATTTTACAACAACATTGAAGTACATTATTTACGGAAGTTGTCTAACCTCTTTTTCTGCTTGTGTACTATTAACCACTCCACCTGCCACGAAACTGCCGGACAATAAAGACCAATTAACCCCAAAAGTTGAACAAGCCGTAGAAAACTACATAACAAATGAATTACAAGAAGAATACCTTCCCTACTCTTTTGGCGAATTAAAAATCATTAAACCTCCCATCTTTCAACAGTTGGATTCGCTTTATTTGGTTCGCATCAATCTAAAAAGGCAAAAAGCCGTACTCAAAACCCAATACGATAGTTTACTATTGGATGTTAACAGCAAAATCGATACTACCAAACAAGAGATAAACCGCCAAAAGGCATATCATCATTATGAAATAGAACATATCTATTTATTAACAAACAACAAGCAACAAAAGTTATACGATAATGTTTTTGTAGTACTCCCAAATTATAAAGTCAACGATGTTCATAGTAAAATGACCACCTTGATTACACCGGAAGAAAAACATTTATTTGAAGATTATCTAGCAAGAACTCCTTTATTTGAATCCTTCAACTACGCAAGAGATGAACGATTAAATAACCTAACCTACGACAAATTTGAAAAAGCACTAGAAAACGACACTGTACACAAAGACCAACTGCTTCATACGATCTTATACTCCATGAAGTATATCAAAAAACACAACGAATTTGACCAACAAGAAATCATGAATCATTATGCCAATAAATGGCTAACAGAAAACGGTTTCAATCCAACTGATTACACACTCGGAAACTACAAATATGTAACAAAAGACAAAAAGCCTATCGGATATGTAATTTCCGCCACCAATAAAAATAAAAACTTAACCGACAATAATTTTAATTTCTTTTTCGATCTCAACATGGTTTTGGAAAGTGTAACCAAAAAATAAAATTAAGGTTCTTCTGCAATATAATTAAAAGTCAACTCAGGGAAGAACCGTTCGTACTCTTCTCCCGTATCTTGCATATCCTCATCATCATCATCGTATATCCAATTGATCATTACCTTAGTCTTAAATCTGGCTTCGTTAAATCGTTTAACAAACTCATAGATTAGTTTTGAAGACGCTGTATTAAAATAGATAAAGTGCAAATTCAGAACTGTTTCCTTCAACGGATTCTTTAAATAATCATCAACATGCTCAAAAATAGGCTTAAAAAATTTCGATGCATTCTCCGGATAAACCGAACCTGAAATTTCAAATACTCCCCTCTCCGTATCTATAACTACACTTGGGGTCTTCTGTGTTTTTTCTGTTTTAAAAGCCATTGTTTATTGTTTTTCCACTACACTATCGTAATCTCTTAGAATTTTCTACCGAAATATATTCACTTTTTTTGTTCCAACAAAAAAAGCCTTGTAAATTATTTACAAGGCTCTATTTTAATGATAAACAACAATATTATTTCTTCGAGAAAAACTCGTTAACTTTATCGTTGTGTACTATTTCTTCTCTAAATGAATACGCTCCTGTTTTTGGAGATTTCACCATTTTAATCACTTTTGTGTGTTGTTTTCCTCCTCCTTTTTGTAAGGATGCTACTACTTTCTTTGCCATTTTTCAAAAAATTATTTTATTTCTTTATGTAAAGTATATCTCTTCAAAATCGGGTTATACTTTCTCAATTCAATTCTCTCCGGTGTATTTTTTCTATTTTTGGTAGTTATGTACCTAGAAGTTCCCGGCATACCTGATTTCTTGTGCTCTGTACACTCTAGTATCACTTGTATTCTATTTCCTTTAGCTTTTGCCATCTCTATAAAATCTTAATTAGTTAATTTCAAGTTCGCAAAGATAAACATAATCTTTTTATTTGCAACATCTTATTTTATAATTTGTAGCTTTTGTTGATAAACTTCTCCTTCTTTTTCAACCAACACTAAATAACTCCCACTTTCTAAAGCACTTACATCCAGTCTTTGCTTATTAACAATTTGTCTTCTTTGCAAAACAACTCTACCACTCACGTCAACAATTTTTAGAATTGCTCTTCCTTGCACATCAATCGTTACGCTTTCTCCGGCAGGATTGGGATAAAGTGAAAATTCTACTCCATTACGTTCTTCTATTCCCAAACAATTATCAACCACAACCAAAATCGTATCACTTCCTAAACACCCGTTATCGCTCTCCACTTCTACAGAATAATACAACGAATCAGGCGTATTAAATGTCCCTATCACAATCGTATCGGTTAATTGTCCGCTACTCCACGTATGTATTCCATCAATCCCGGTAAACAAAGTCAACTCTTGATTTAAACAAAGGGTTGTATCGGCACCCAAATCAACCGATAATTCATTCGCTGTAATAACAATCGTATCATAACTTTCACAACCACTGTAAATAGTCCTTACACTTATTTCATTCTCTCCGGTATTTAACGAATCAGCATAAACCCTTAACAAATCCGTCGTATCCGAAGTACTCCATAAATAGCTATCAAAATATTGTCCGGGAGTCAACACTAAAGAATCATGACAAATAGAAGTATCGTAACCCAAAGAAATATCAATTTGATAAGCATTTGCCGTATAAGGACACATCAAATTATAATCGGAAAAAGTCCACCCCGAAAAATTTGTCGCTCCTATGAAATAAGCATTATAACTACCCGGAGTAGTATAAACATGAAAAGTATCAACCACCACTGTATCTCCATAATTATAAACAAAACCGGATGTAGGCCAATAATTAGCATAATCCGGATTATACATTCTGTTATACAGCAATGAATCTTCCACCAACAAACTACTACTTACCACCTTTAAAGTATCTCCAAAACATTTGGTATCCGAGGTAACTACAAATTCTGCACTTACATTATACGATACAATAGGCTCAACCAACACATCAAAATCCCATAAAGAGCCAAATGAAGAATACGTTTCATACCACCCGTCATAATTATGATTATTCCCCCAATAATAATAAGTATAAGCCAAATCTTCTTGTTGCCCATCGGTCGTTCTCACCAAATACATATCGGAAGGACCATTATTCTCTAAGGCAATTACATAATTTCCCTTCATTCTTATCGGCGTGGCAAAATCAACACAAAGTTGTATCGTATCGCTATACAAATCTCCATTATAATTTTGCATTAACGAAACCGGCACTCGTGTAGAATCTACAAGCGAATCAAGTGCCCCTGACGCACTTGTCTTATAGACTTTAGCCACAAGCGTATCTGCCGAACCGCTATACACAAAACCGTAAAAACAATACCCTCTTAGCGTTACTGAATCCGGTGCCTCAAACAATTGACCGTAAGCAATATAACCATCCGTAGGATCTGCTGTATTCCCCTCATTATGATTATTTACCGAAAGAGCCACCAAACTACTGTTTTTTGTATGCACGTACAAAACTGTATCAATTACCTCATCCGCACAACGTATCGTATCGTATTGCCCTAAAACCGAATACGTCAACAAACTTAAAATTGCAATTATTATTATCCTCATCTTACTCCTTTTATTTGTTCATTTTTCCAAAACTGATTAAAATAGTAACCATTCTTAAACAAAGTAACTGTTTAAATTTATATCATTTTCATCTGTATTCCAAATTTCCCATGCTTTTTCTGCCTGTTGTTGCAACATTGTCAATCCGCCCAAGGTTACCGCTCCTCTATCTCGAGCCCTTTTCAAAAACAATGTTTGCTCCGGATTATAAACCAAATCAATCACCAAATGTTCTTTACCGATTTCATCCATTGGCATTTCAGGAGCAGTATCCACCTCCGGAAACATTCCCAAAGGAGTTGTGTTTACAATCAATTTATGAAACCGAACTACATTATCATTAACATCTCGCCAATTGATGACATTTCCTTTTGTTTCTCCACGCGAAACAAACAACACCGTAACACCATATTGCTTTCTCAACAAATAAGCCACAGCCTTTGCCGCACCTCCCGTGCCTAAAATCAATGCTCTATCATGTCTAGACTTAAAAAACGGCTTTATCAACTGATGAAAACCATACACATCCGTATTATACCCTCTTAATAAAATCCCTCCTTCCTTATTCCTCAAAACCTTTACCGTATTCACAGCCCCTACTTCCGATGCTACCAAATCCAACTCATCCAAATAAGGAAGAACCGACTCTTTATAAGGAATCGTAACATTAAATCCTTTACCCCCCTTTACCTTATCTCTCAAAAAGGACAAATCATCCAGTTCAAGATTGGAATACGAATAATTCTCCAACCCCAAACGCTTAAATTTCTCCTCAAAATACGAAGCCGAAAAAGAATGAGACAACCTCTTTCCCAATAAAGCAAACTTTACATCTTCCATAACCAATAAATAAACCTAATTACAATTACAATCCTTCAACTCATGCGACATCTCAAACAACAGACTTAACGTCTCGCTATCCTTCTCACTCAAAAGAGACGGATTGTATTTTACCACATGCAAAAAACGAACTTTCGTCGCCCCCTGCTCTACCCAAAACAAATAATCCACACCTCCAAAACGTTGCTTTATATAATACACAGGATTGGGTTTCCTGTTCGGGAAACTCTTATCGAACAAAATCTCACCATCCTCCAAAACCTTTTCGGCACTATTTTCTGTCAATCCAAAACACTCAAACTCACACAAAGCCTTTTCCTTAATCGAAATAGACAAGCCTCTCAACTTTTTCAAAACCAAATCATTAGGCTTATACAACAGCACAAATGTATTAGAATCCACCCCTTCACACTCCTTACACGAATTTTCATGCTGAATATGATTAATAGAAGACATCGTATCAAATTCCGACAACTTAATAAAAAGCGTCAAATCCCCATCCGTTATTTTATAGTTCCTAACCCGCACATCGCTCTCCCCAAAATTCACATCCCCCGATTCAATCAAACCATAAATCTCATCCACACTAATTCCTTCACACTCCGAAATACATTTATCACGCTCCGAAATAACAATCTTACTATTCTGTATCGCATCCAAAACCCGGTTAGACGGCAACCATTCGCATCCTCTACCATCAAAAATAATAAAAGACAAAAGCACTCCAATCCCAACTCCAACCAAATACAACCGTAAGCGTTTACTAAATTTCATAACTAATTTTTATAAGAAAAGCAAAGATAAATAAAAGTACTTGGTTCTTTCTTCTTTTTACGAATAATTAGGATTTGGGCGTTCCCCAAAAAGAAAAAAGAAGCATTCCTCATTGGGAACGCTTCTTTTTTCTTTTTGGGGTCGGGCTATACACTATATCTTTTGGTTTGCATAAAGCAAACAAACCAAAAGGATGCCGTTTCTATCCCTAACACAAGACAGGTAAGTGCAAGGAAAACAGAATTTAGTTTCTTTAGACAATAAAAAAATCTAAACTAAAAAAAACACCTTACGACAAAAAATCATCCAAACTTCGCCTGTCTTTTTTCGTAGGTCTTCCTTTAATACCGAGGCTTTTGTTCTGCCTGTTTTGGCGTTGTATTTCTTCCAGTAAATCCAAATCTTCTTGCGGAGTAGTTTCCACTATCAATGACGGTACAAGTTTTGCCCCAACCCTCGATTTAGGAATATCCAACACTTTAAAACTTCTCCAAATAGGCACTTGTTTTATGCTAAAAGTATTGCCGATTTTTACTTCTTTAGAACCTTTTACAAATTTACCTTCTAGCATCACTTTTTCATTATTGCACATTTTGGCAGAAACACTTCTCGATTTTGCTAGTCTAATTGCCCAAATAAATTTATCTAATCGCATAATGGTTAAACTTGGTTAAGTACCTTCTTGCAAACGAGTGGGGGCGGTGCTTGTATGTTGATTGTTTCTTTCGTAAATGGGTGCATGAATTGAAGATTCTCGGCATGTAAAAATAAGATAGGAGCATCAAAATTTTGCTCATACATTCGATTGTGAAATCGGTCGCCGTATTTATAGTCACCTACCAAAGGATGGCTGATTTTGTTGAGGTGGATACGTAGTTGGTGCATTCGACCTGTTTTTGGGGTTAAGCGAATCAAACTATACCGTGATGTAGAGTATGGGTGAACCGGTATGTTAAACGTTGTAGATTGTAGCGTTTCTAAAAAGGTAAGAGCTTCTTTGTATTTACCAGTATCTGGATTTTTGACTGGTGTATCTATTATCTTTTCTTTAGGTGTGTGTCCACGAACAATGCCGATGTATTTTTTCTGTATTTCATTGCGGAAAAATAAGCCTTGAAAAATAGAAACGTCTTCTTTGTTTTTTGTAAGAAGTAAAACGCCCGAAGTTTTTCTATCCAATCGGTGTACAGGATAGCAAACAATACCTAACTCATCTTTTATTCGCTCTAGCAAAGTTTGGTCTTTAATGTTTCGTGCGTAGTATGAATGATGAATGAGAATATTATTCGGTTTATTGACAATGAGTATATGCTCATCTTCAAAAAGCACCAATGGATTTTCTATATGTTTGTTTAACTGATTCACGAAACAATATCCCATGTATGGTCGGCGAGTAGCCGTACCGAAGCGATAAATGTATAAGGACAACCGCGTCTTCCCCAATCGTTTGGGGCAACCATGATTAATAACTTTTCTCCCTCTTTGTTTTCGTAGAGATAATAAACATGATTGATGAGTGGTTCAAAACGAATTTTGGCGTTGTAGATTTGTTTGGATATATCAACGCGTTGTTGGATTTTTTTAGCTTGTTGGGCTAAGAGTTCCATTTGCTCTTTTATTTGTAGTAGTTGAATATCTGTTTGATGCTCCATTGCCGAAAATGCTTTGGTTTTTAT
>JALWSJ010000121.1 GCA_026993705.1 Flavobacteriales bacterium | reverse complement strand
ATCTTGGTACGCTCATTAATCCAAACTTTAAGTACAAAAGTATAGGTAACTAACGGCTTACCTAGCTTTTTGCATTTGCAAGTAATCCACCCTTGTATATGGACTCTTTCTCAAGCAAAAATAGGTTCGATAACCGCACACATTTGCCATTCACACAAGCTCCACACAATCCAAAATGGCAAAAGAGTGCTACAGCTAAGTAAACATCATACTATAGGGCAACTAATTAAACTAGACCCCACACAAAAAACTAATGAATTTAGAGTACCTAACAGGTTACAACAATGTATAAAAATAATAGCGGTTTTAGTACCAAATTGAAAGGTAGTATCTTTGTAGAAAGTTTAGTAATAAATTGATAGGTAAGCACCTTGAAATCCGCTACTATTCTTATACTCACCGTTAGCTGTAAAATTATCTCGATGCGAAAAATTTATGTAATAATAATTTTCTTCTTAGTCATTGGAAAGGTGGCTATTTGCCAGAATTTTTACAAAATTGGAACGGATTCTATATTTTATGACTCTCTTGTAATTAATATGGATTTGACAAGGGTTAAAATAGGCGAGTTTTATAATCTTTCTATTAGATTAAAAATTACTAACGAAAGCAAGACAATTAAACTGGTCTCAAATCCGATATTTGACGTAGAAAAAACATTTAGTTTCATAAATAAAACAGTTAATGATAGAGAGGTGATATTTGATACTAGGAAAGACCCACTAGCGCACTCAATATTCACAGCTAATAGCTATTATCCTTATAGCGTGGATTCGCTGGTTATCAATAATCAAGTTAAAAAGTCTTCTAAGTTTATAATAAATTTTGCCAAAGTCAATTATTTGGATCTAGCTCCCAAGGAAAGAGTTGAATACTATTTGCGCTTACCTTTGTATAGTAATGATTTACACTTAATCCAACTTGACTTCTATATAAGCACTTTATTAGAAGCGGGAAGAAGGCGGGTTTTAAGAACTGAACTTATAAAAATATAACCATTCTACAGCTAACACCAACTATAAGCCATAGGGGTTTATTTGCTGAAAGCTAAGTTTATCTCAATCTGCAAAGTCCGCCAAATATTTGCTTTGGGTTGGTATTGTGTTTTGATTTGTTCCAAATCAAATATCTGCCTTTGTGGGTTATCAAAGGTTTTGCGTAACTTAGTCCCTACGGACTTATAGTCAAAACGTTGCCAACCATTTAAAGAAACGACATTACTAACATGAAACAGATTTTAATAGTAGGACTGATTTTAATATCACAGATTGGATTTTCACAGATAAAGGAAATGAACCCAACATCGACAAGACTATTAGATTTGAGTGTTGCAGGAGAAAAAGAATTCAATGATAACCTTGAAGCCTGTAAAAAGATTTGGGATAAAATGTCAAAAGGAGTAAAATATGACGATTTATCGCAACAAGAAAAAGATGCGCTTTCAAAAGTTGACGAGACAATGGAAGATTATTGGGATATTATCGGTGGAGGTTGCAGCTGGTATTGTGGAGGTGGACCAAAAGAGGTAACCGCATCAAGTTACTTAAAATCACAAGGAGATAATAATTACGAACCGAAAAATGCTCATGATTTAAATTATAAAACTGCATGGGTCGAGGGTGTTGATGGATATGGTATTGGAGAATATCTTTTATATACATTTGGCGGAGCATCACCGAGAATTAATGAAATAATCGTTGTAAATGGATATGTAAAAAGCAAGACAGCTTGGAAAAACAATTCACGAGTTAAAAAACTAAAAGTTTACATTGACGATAAACCTTATGCAATTCTGAATCTAAAAGATATTAGAGGTTCGCAGAGTTTTAAGGTTGAGCCAATTGGGAATAGTGACAGAAAGGATTGGGAAGTGCTTAAAACAAAATCTGACTGGACTTTGAAATTTGAAATACTTGATGTTTACAAAGGACTGAAATATGATGACGTTGTTATTTCAGAAATCTATTTTGACGGACTTGATGTTCATTGTTTCGCAAAAGGAACAAAAATCCAATTACCTGATAATTCAACCAAAAATATTGAGGACTTAAAAATCGGTGATTTGGTTGCCTACATGGATTTCGATACTAAAACGATAAAATCAGCCATGATTGAGAAAAAGGAAAAGGTGATTCATCATGGACTTGTAACTTACCAATTTGCAAGTGGATTGACAATAACTGCAACTCAAGACCATCCGTTTAAAGTTGACAAAAAAGGTTGGTCTTCACTAAAGCCAGACAAATCAAAACAATACAAAGGATTTGAGCATATTAGCAAAATAAAAATTGGAGACTTATTTATTACCGCAAATGGAACAGAAAAATTGGTTTCGATTGATTTTTTAGAAGGAGAACAAGAAACTTATACGATTTCGAAACTAAATTCAGGAGATAATTTTATTGCAAACGGACTGATTGTTGGAGTCGAAGAATTAAACGATTGAAATAAAAACGGTTGGCAACATTTTGTATAAGTAATGGCAGGTAAAGTGCTTACTTTAAAGATTTTTAGCCCGCTCAAACAGCGTAGTGGTTTGACAGGTAATTGCCACGCAATCTGCCACTACTCATACAATTTAACGTTGGTAGCCATTGGTGATAGTAGCAAAGTTCAGTTCAGGCAGCCCAGCTTATGGAACGTAACAAAATCAGAGCTGATACTTTCCGAAGACGAAAATGATTACCATATAAGGTGGGACATGCCGAAACAGCCACCTAAAATTTTGAAAGTAGGCGTGAATATAAATTTTATAAAAATGAATAAGAAAGTCACTTTAATTGCAGCAGCCTTATTGGTTTCAATTTCTGCTGCCTTAGCTTGCTCAGGAAGTTATTATGCTTGTTCAATGTCAGATTTATTAGCTTATAATAGTGATTTACAAGCAAATTGCCCTTCTGGTAGCTCAATTACTATTTTATCATGTACTGATGAGCCAAGTGTCATTGCAATAATGGTAGCACAATGAGAAGTATAAATGTTCTAAACAATACCCATACATGTATGGGTATTGTTTTTTCAGTTCTGCTATTTACTTCATTTATTAGCTGTGACTCTGTAGAAAGAGGAAAGACGAGTGTGTCATTTCAGATTGATTCGCTAAAAATCAAAACTGATTCAATATTTGCTTCCTCCTATACATCAACCACAATATTGAAAACCGATACGGCTGCATATTTATTCTTATCAGATCCATTTCAGCGCTTAATTAGCGTGATTGAAATGAATAAAAATAAATTTTTGTTTAATATAAAGTTACAAGACGAGGGACCGAACGCAACACAAAATTTAGGATGGATTCAAGCTATAGGAAAGGATTCTTTAATAACGATTTCCAATGACTACTTATACATAATTGATTGGAAGGGTAATGTGGTTAAAAGAAATCAATTAAACATGAATAATTCTTCGTATGATAATTTCGACTTCACAAAATACAAACTATTGCAAACTTCAAATAATTCAATAATAAAGAAAGATTCTTTGCTACTTTTTGTTAAAGTAAGACTTCAAGTCCCTCCGACTCAAAGTTCATTCTACAACGAGCCAATTATGGGAAGTTACAACTACATCACAGACGAGATCAATGGAATGGACGTGCATTTCCCAAAGAGATATATCAATGAAAACTCTAATTATGATCTTAATTCTTATCCTGTAATTTCAGTAAATGGAACCGATATTTATTACAATTATCCTTTTTCAGATGCTGTGTTTTCGTATAAAAATTCTTCAACAATAAAAGTGTCTAAAAATGATGATGAGCAATTGATTAAACCGCTATCTAATTCTGCTTCAAATGACCTTCTGAAAAAAGCAACTTATATGGACACCTCACCAAGATTTAAGGGACTCTTATTTGACGAGAAAAAAGAATTAGTTTATCAATTGTATAACTTAGAAAAAGATAATTTTGGAGATAATGCTGAATTTGAAATAATTGTTCGAAATAGCGATTTTGAAATAGTTGAAAAAGGCATAAAGCCAAAATTCAATTTATTTCCAACTGCTTTTGTTTTTGACGGAAAAGTGTTTTTTAGAAGACGTGATGCAGAACTAAAAAACGACTATATTGAATTTATATATTTTGACTTTGAAGCAAAGTAACGGCTACCAACAAACACTAAAATGAATATGCGAACCGAGCTCTTTGAAAGAATATGCGAAACCGAAACTTCAGTGCTTTGATCTACTGGAACGCATACTCATTTTAGTGGAGCGTTAGCGAGCATATAATGAAAATAACGATAAATGAAAAAAATTAAAATAAAATTAGGAATTATTGGTTTTCTTCCATTTGATTTTGATAGAAAATAAATAACGAAATGGAAATCTGATTTATTCGAAATAGTTGATGATTTTGAAGAGTATCATTTTAACCATAAGTCAGACATTGATAATTGGGGTTACAGTGATAACTTGTTAGAAAATGAATTACCTAATGACTTTAATGCGGATATATTTATCGGTATCACCTATGTGCCAATTGAAGATAATTATTATGCTCGTAGATTGAGTAATAACCGTGTTGTTTTTTCATATTTTGAAATGGCAGAAATTATTAGCAATAAAAATCTGCCTCTTGAAAACTTGTTATTACGAATGCTGTATTCATACTCTTTGATTTATATGAGATATGGAAACAGAATGCCACTACAATCAGAAAATACAAATTTTGCTCACGATGATACACGTGGTTGTATTTATGATATGAATGGGATAAAAAGTGATGTTGTATATTCATTAGACAAGCCGATTATTTGCGATGAATGCACAACGAAATTAAGTGAAAAAAAGTTTCGGATAATACGATAAATGTTGTAAAAAAAGAAATAAGAAAAATAAAAAAGAATAGATACTACAAGTTAAATTTTCCTTGTTAAGAAACTATTACCCATTTTATGGATAAGCAGGCTATTATTGTATTTTTTTCGTTCATATTTAAATACAATATTCAATCTATTAACCTATTTTTGAATAAACATACAATCTTGGTATGCAACCTAATTTATCAGATATACCTCCCATATTTTACCCGTTCGATAGCCATGAACCTTTTACAGCGTGTAAGGTTTGTGGATTAGATTTGTTGTTAGGCACTACTGATTATTTTATTGAAAAAGCTTTTAAAAATAACATTGAATACCAAGTAAGCGATGTGGTATTTGAGTATGCCATTTGCAGCCCATGTGCACATAGTTTACAATCTTCTATTTCGGAGGCTTCACAAAAAAGTATGGCAGAGTATTTTCAACAACAAGAGGCTTTTTTAGCAAAAATGGAGGCTTTTCAGCAAGGAAAAGGCGAAAGCATTGCTACTGTACTAACCAAATGCAGCATAACCAACCAACCAGTTAGCCAACTTAGCGATTACATGATTTACGGTCATTTTAGAGGCAATAAGATGGTAACCTCTACCATGCCCAATGTAGTAAGTGGCCAGGTAATGGACGAACTTTCGGCCTTGCTTAGTAATGAAACCCTGGGAGCTATGAACGACTTTAAAGACCAATATTTTGGAGGCCCCGTAGCACTGGAAGATTTGTGGAAAGATAAACCAGTATTTTTATAATAATAGTTAGTACTAATCTGGCATGGGAATACTAGAGATACGTTATAGCGTATCGGGTGTTTTAAAGGCAGTCTTTCAACAACATCATATTATAATGTTAACCCTCTGCCTATTATCTGGTTTGTAAAAAAGCCCCTTAGTAAGTTACCAAGGGGCTTTTTTTGAAATATAACATTAAACACATTAATTGCCTCCGGCAGCCGGAGGTTCAATACCCATTTTTATAAGTACGGCATTTGAGGCATCGTTGGCCGGGTCGGCATAATACAACACATCTAAACCCGGTACTCCGGCATTAATAATGTATGAGTAACCACCTTCTTTAGCTACTTCGTTAATAGCCTTTCCTATCTTATCATAAAGAGGTTGCATAAGCTGTTGCTCTTTTTGTTGCAAGGTTTGCTGTGCATTAGTGGCAAACTCCTGGGCACTTTGTTGCATTTGGGCTAACTCTTTTTCCAAATCCACACGAATGGCTTCGGCCATGGTGCTTCCTTCGGTTACATAGCGGTTGTATTTTTCTTCAAAATCTTTTTGTTTGGCTTGTGCTTGTTTTTCCAATTGACCTTGCAAGGTTTGCAATTGCGATTGTACTTGTTTCATTTCGGGCATGGCACTTAGCACATACTGCATATCCATATGCCCTATTTTTTGAGTTTGGGCAAAAACCATTGAGCTACCCATTAGGGCTACTACCAATACTAAATACTTCAATTTATTCATTTTGTTTTTATTTAATTAACATCAATTATCCAATACATCGTTGGGGTCGCCTAACCCTAGTTCTTCGAGCACAAAATCTGTATAATCATGAATTGGGTCAGTATATATCATTACCAATTCACCTGATTTATCAAACACAATTTGCAATTTATGCTCGTGTGCTACTTTTTCAACCGCATCAAAAACTTTATCCTGAACAGGTTTTATCAATTCTTTTTTCTTTAGGAAAAACAACCCTTCAAAACCAAAAACTTTTTTTTGGTATTCTTTTAAAGCCTTTTCCTTTTCAGCAATTTCTTTTTGTCTATCCTCTTTCATTTCTACGGTTAGCAGCACTTCTTCGGCTTTTAAATTGCTGTACATATCGTCAATTTCGAGCTGCATTTGCTGTATTTCGGTTTGCCATTCTTTAGCCAGTTTATCAATTTCGGCCTTGGCTTCTTTATATTCAGGCATTTTATCCAAAATAAAATTAGTGTTTACATAGCCAAATTTTTGAGCTACCAACGCATTAGGTAACAAAAACGCTGCCAAAATAACAAAAACAATTTTAGAAAGTAGTGTGCGCATGGTAAAGAATTATCGTAATTGCTGGCCAATGGTAAAATGAAATTGCATTCCACTGGGCTCGCCAGCACCGGGCAGGGTGTTAAAACCATAACCCCAATTAAGCCCAATCAGGCCAAATGCAGGCATAAACAAGCGGGCACCTAAACCAGCTGATTTATAAGTATCGAACGGGCTAAAAGTTTGGTAGTTATCCCAGTTATTACCGGCCTCGCCAAAGGCGAACACATATATGGTAGCTGCTGCTCCGGTAGTAATTGGGTAGCGTAGTTCCATGGCATACTTGGCATAAATGGTACCACCCGAAAGCCCCTGAT
>JALWSJ010000120.1 GCA_026993705.1 Flavobacteriales bacterium | reverse complement strand
CAACATAATAACGATATTAGGCTATACTATGAAAGAAGAATAAAAGAAGGAAAGAACAAGATGAGTACACTTAATATTGTTAGAAACAAATTATTATCAAGGATGTTTTCTGTTGTAAAGAGAGGGACTCCGTATGTTGATTTAACTAAATATGCTGCATAGGTATAGACGTATTCAAAACATATTTTTTTTGAATACTACCCCTCGCCTGTCAGGGCGAGTCCTGACTCCCCGAAGGTATGGTGCAAGAGGTGTTATTTTTTAACAAAATAATTTATATTTTGCTTGTTTTAATTATAGAATACGTTAGGGATAGAACGGCGTGTTTGAACTCCTTTTGGTTTGTTGCATATATGCAAACCAAAAGAGTGAGTAGTGATAGCCCGACCATTACGGCGTTAAAAAGTAATGTAGTGCAACGAAATTGCTTTTTTATGCTGTAATGGGAACGCCCAAATATTTATTAAGTTGAAATTCTTTTTTCTGAAACTTTAACAGGTAATTCTTATTGTCTTTGATTTTTCTTCTTATTTTTACTCATCGATTTTGAATTTTACGAATATTATTAGAGAACAGATGAACAACAATCCATTTTTACAGCCTTACACGGCTCCTTTTGAAGCGATACCTTTTGATAAAATAAAACTTGAACATTATTTGCCTGCTTTTGAGGAGGGAATTAGACAAGGGAAACAAGAAATAGAGGAGATTAAAGCTTCTAAGCCTTCTTTTAAAGACACCATTGAGGCGTTAGAACGGAATGGTGATTTACTGAATAGGGTTTCTACGATTTTCTTTAATTTGAACAGTAGTGAGACTTCGGAGGGTATGCAAAAATTGGCTCAGGAGATTTCTCCTTTGCTTACTGCTTATTCTAATGAAATATCTTTGGATAAAACTTTGTTTGAGGCGGTTAAAGAAGTTTATGAAAATGGAGACCGTACGAAGTTGACCGATGAACAGATTTATTTATTAGAAAAGACGTATAAGGGATTTGTAAGGAGTGGTGCAAATTTGTTGGATGAGGATAAAGAGGAATTAAAGAAAATTAATACGCGATTGGCTAAACTTTCGCTTACGTTTTCTGAAAATGTATTGAAAGACACGCATGATTACGAGCTTTGGATTACGAATGAGGAGGATTTAAAAGGGTTGCCGGAAGGGATTCGTGAAGCGGCTCATCTTCTTGCTAAGTCTAAAGGCAAAGAAAGTGGTTGGTTGTTTACGTTGGATTATCCTTCGTATATTCCTTTTATGAAATATGTCGAAAACAGAGCCTTAAGAAAAGAACTGAACGAGGCTTTTGGTGCTCGTGGTTTTAATGATAATGAGAATAACAATGAATCTGTTGTTCGTGAGATTGTTGAGTTGCGACTTAAAAAGGCTAAACTTTTAGGGTATGAAACGTATGCTGAATTTGTCTTGGAGGAGCGTATGGCAGAACATCCTGCTAAGGTGTATGCTCTTTGGGATGAACTTCTGGAGGTTGCTCTTGGTAAATCGAAGGATGAGCTGAAAGAGGTGGAAGAAATGGCTAAGAATTTAGGTGATGATATTAAGATAGAGGCTTGGGACTTTGCTTTCTACTCTGAAAAATTAAAAAATAAAAAGTTTGCTATTAATGATGAGTTGCTAAAGCCTTACTTCAAATTAGAAAATGTTTTGCAAGGTGCTTTTGATGTAGCGGGTAAACTTTATGATTTGTCTTTTATTGAACGTAAGGATATTCCTGTTTATCATGAGGATGTGGTTACTTATGAGGTTGTTGATGCCGATGGAAATTTTGTGGGGTTATTTTATGCTGATTTTTTTCCGCGTGCCGGAAAAAGAGGGGGGGCGTGGATGACTTCTTTCAGAGGTCAAAATAAATACGAAGGAAAGGAACAAAGACCTTTTATTTCTATTGTTTGTAATTTTACAAAGCCTACGGAAACTAAGCCTTCTCTACTTACGTTTAACGAGGTTACAACTTTGTTTCACGAGTTTGGGCATGCTTTGCATGGGATGTTGGCTGACGGGTATTATGAGAGTCTTTCGGGAACTTCCGTGTTTTGGGATTTTGTAGAATTACCTTCGCAGTTAATGGAGAATTGGTGTTATGAAAAAGAGGCGTTGGAACTTTTTGCTAAACATTATGAAAACGGAGAAGTTATTCCTATGGAGTACGTGCAAAAAATCAAAGATAGTGCTCAGTTTTTGAGTGCTTACCAAACGGTGCGTCAAACCAGTTTGGGACAGTTGGATATGGCTTGGCATAATCAAGAAGAATTGTCGGAGCTTTCGGTTTCGGATTTTGAACGGAAGGCTACTGAAAAAACTTCGTTGTTTCCTTTTAATCCTAAAACGAATACTTCGTGTGCTTTTTCACACATTTTTGCCGGTGGCTATGCAGCCGGATATTACAGCTATAAATGGGCGGAAGTGTTAGAGGCTGATGCTTTTGAGGTTTTTAAGGAAAAGGGTATCTTTAACAAAGAAGTGGCAACGTCATTTAAAGAAAATGTATTGAGCAAGGGAGGAAGTAAACATCCGATGGAATTGTACAAACAATTTAGAGGGCAAGAGCCTTCGACTAAGGCTTTGCTCAAAAAGAGCGGATTACTTAAAGCGGATAGGGTAGGTTAGTTATGGATTTTCAATCGAAATTACTCCAAAATGCCGTTGACCAAATGGGATCTTTGCCAGGGATTGGGAAACGTACGGCTTTGCGGTTAGTATTGCATTTGCTGAATCAAAAACCTCAGGAAGTGCAACAATTTTCGGATGCTTTTACCGCCCTTCGGAATAATATTAATTATTGTTCGGTTTGTTTTAATATTTCAGACGCGGATACTTGCCATATTTGTAGAAATCCCAAAAGAGATAGCTCTTTAATTTGTGTTGTACAGGATATTCGTGATATTTTAGCGATTGAATCTACGCGACAATATAAAGGTATGTATCATGTTTTGGGGGGTATTATTTCTCCTATGGATGGTATTGGACCGGACGACCTTAATATAACTCCATTAATTGAGCGTGCGGAACAAGAAGATGTAAAGGAAGTTATTCTGGCTTTGAGTGCAACAATGGAAGGGGATACAACTAATTTTTATCTTTATAGGAAATTGCACTCGGCAAATGTGAAAATCAGTGTAATTGCCAGAGGAATTGGTATTGGAAATGAATTGGAATATACGGATGAGATTACTTTAGGACGGTCGATTCAGTATCGCTCGTTGTTTGAGAATAGTTTGAATAATTAAGGTGTTTCTTTTTGATGTTATATGGATGTATCCACCCATAGTATAATGCTAATTTCCATACAGAACAAAACCTACTAAAATTCTTGTTCAAAAGGTAGTGAAAAACAAAAATCTTAATAGGTTTATCCTCGTGCAATGGGTAGCACCGGGGGAAATCAACTAAGTTGCTGAAGTAATAGTTTATGCAATTTTGAGTGTAACATTTGTTACTTTCTTGCATAAATATACGCTTCAATTCTCTTTGAGATGCAGTTTTTATCGCTTATTGTTTCAATACTTTAATTTCTGTGATGAATGGGTTACTTATTTGCATCAGTTTTTCTAGATACTGTTCTTTCATTGATAAGTAATCCGGAATAAAGCATTCGGAGCGTTCGACTAATTTTCCGTTAGGGATGAGGCGTTGCTTTATTTTGGTGATTTTATTGAGGTTGGTTTCTTCTTTTGTCTTGGTGTTTTTTAGGACTTTTTTTTCGATTTTTTCTAACTCTTTGTTGAACTTGTGAAAGGCTATTTCAACCGCGTTGACCGAAGGTGTATCTATGGTTTGTACTTGTTGTATTATTTCTTTTTTTATTTGTTGAAGGTGTGTTAATTGTTCTTTTATATCAAGTTGGTTGATATTGTTTTTTTGGATGTATTGTTCTAACAATGTTTTTTCATCTAAAAAGAAATCTTCTATAGATAAATTTAGTTTTTCGATTTGACGAAGAATAGAGGGAGGAATTATCATATATAAATCGCGTAGTATGAGAACAGGGAAAGGGGTGTTGTAGTTTTTGAACATTTCTTTTAATTGTAGCCAATAAGAAAGTTCTCCGGGACCTCCGATGTATGCTAAATTAGGCAATATTGTTTCTTGATATAATGGGCGTAGAATTACATTCGGGCTGAATTTTTGCGGGTTTTCTGTAAGTTCTTGCAGTATTTCTTCTTTGGAAAAAATAATGTCAGTGTTGAGTACTTTAAACTTTGTGCCTTCCTCTACTATTCGTTCTCTCAAGTTGTTATCCAGATAAAAAAGGTTAATCTCTCTAGGGTTTACCTGTGTTTTATAACCTTTGTTTTTGAGTTGTTGATTGGTTTCTGTAATGGAGGTAAAGGCTTTTTTGTTGAGCAATTCCGAATGCATTGTTGAGGTAAATTCTTTCTTTAACTCTTTATCATCAGCATCAAGGACGATTAAATTGATATTGTTAAATAGTTGATTTACCCAACGTGTGGTTTCTTCACTCAGGGTTAAACTTGGAGTATTTTTATTAAACAATCCCTTTAATTGTAACTTTTCATCTTCGTTCGACAGTTTTGAATACAGTTCGCAGTAAGCTTTTGCATAAATTGAAGCAGGCATTCTCCCTACCGCTCCTTTTAATTCGGTATGAGCTTCGATGGTCTTGTTGAACAAATTGGCTTTGCTGACTTCTTCAAAATCATGATCTTCACTTGCCAACCAAAAAACAGGCACGAAGTTATATTCCGGAAATTCTAGGGAAAGCATTTCACTCAACTTCAAAGTGGAAACAATCTTATGGATAAAATATTTTGGTCCTCCCAACAAACCTAATTGGTGTCCTGTGGTTACGGTAAACGTATTTTCTTTCAACAGTTCACTCAGGTTTTCGGGTACAGAAAGATTGTACGATTCATATTGAGCTTTGATTCTATTTACAAGTAATTGTCTTTTGGACAAGGGAAAAGAGCTCTCTTTTATCTTTTTTTTGAATCCTTTTAAACTATTTTCGTAGGTATAAAAAGGTTTTATACTTTCCTCGTTTTTTAAGTAGTCAATAATAAGTTTGTTGACTTGTTTGGAGTTTTCTATCTTAATTTTTGAATCGTTGTGCATACAGCAAAGGTATATGTTTTGATTTTTATATAGACCTAATACCATTTAAACATTGAAAAGAGCCTTATAAATCGTTTTTATTTTCCTTATACTTCTTCATAAAATCTTTCCATAGCTATGGCTATGGAAAGATTTTATGAAGAAGTATAAGAAAACTTAAACTCACTTTCTTTCATTTTTTTTCAATATTCAAAAGGTATAATTTTATACTTCGTGTAACAAAAGTTTCAGTCCTAATCGTTCTTAAAAATTAAAACATTGATTTTTGTTACTGTTTGGTTGCTTAATATTTATGATATTTGAGGACAAATTAATAAACAAACAAAATATGGAACATAAAATATCGACAGAATGGTTAGGAAAAATGGCTTTTAAATCCAAAGTAATTGGGGGAGAAGTCATGTTGGATTCAGACGAGGCAGTTGGAGGCGAAGGGCGAGGTGTTCGTCCAAAAGCATTGATGCTTACAGCGTTGAGCGGTTGTACGGGGATGGATGTTACATCGTTAATGAAAAAAATGAGAACCGATGAAGCGGTTAAGGAATTTACGGTTGACGTAGAAGGTCATTTGACAGAAGAGCATCCGAAATACTACGACAAAGTTCATGTAACTTATACTTTTAAAGGAAAAGATATGGACGAAGCTAAATTAACAAAAGCAGTTAACTTATCCATTGAGCGTTATTGTGGTGTTTTTGAAATGTTTAGAAAGTTTGCAGACGTTTCTCATGAGATTGTCTTTATAGAAGAATAAAATGGTTTTCTTACTTCAATCAAATTTGCCTTATATTATTTTTGGTATAGTTGCTTTGCATTTTATTTTCGGCATTGCATGGCTTGCCTATAAGATTGTTAAGGGTGAAAAGAAAGATAAAAACAAGGAAAACAAATCATAAAAAAAGCCCGAAAATATTTTCGGGCTTTTTTATAACTTAAGTTATCGTTTAATGTTGGTGTCCTCCTGCTCCATGAGCATGTCCATGTTCAAGTTCCTCAGCAGTCGCTTCTCTTTTTTCTACTACAGTACCTGTAAAATATAAATCTTGCCCGGCTAATGGGTGGTTAACATCCATTGTAATGGTCTCATCATTGATAGATACCACTTTTGCAGGATGTACGTTTCCTGATTGGTCTTGTAGAGGAAGAATATTTCCTACAACTACTTCAGCAACCAATTTACCGTCTTGCATAAACATATCTTTAGGCAATTCTATGATTGCCTCTTCATTTCTCACTCCGTAAGCATTTTCAGCTTTTACAGGGAAAGAAAATGTATCGCCAACATTCAAATCAGCAACATTTTTTTCAAAATCCGGAATCATTTGTCCTACTCCCGACATAAAAACCAATGGTTCTTTACCTTCGGTAGATTCAATCATTTTTCCGTCTTTTGTGTCTTTGAATAACTTGTAATCTACAGTTATTACATTTTTTTTAGTTTCTGTCATTTCTATAAAATAAATAATTTCGCGTAAAGGTAGCCGAAACTTATGAAAACTCCTATTGTTTTTCAAAATTTCATTGTGAACAGTTTTCATAGGTAAAACTCCTATGCAGACTCAAATATAGTTAGCTTTGGTGTCTTATGGTTAAAAAATTAATTTTTGTACTCCTTATTATTTTAGCTCTTGCGGGAATGTGTTTTTCACATCTTTATTTGAGTGAAAAAACAGTACTCAATACCCCTCTGATTAACAGTGTTCCGAAAGATGCTGTTATGATTATAGAAACCGATAACTTAACGGATGCTTGGAAGGAAATCAGCGACAGTAAAGTTTGGAATTACCTTACTGAAAATCCTTATTTTAATGATTTGGATGAAGATATAAAAATGCTGAATGAGTATTTGAAAGATAATACCATTGCCGATATGGCATTAAAGAACAGAAAACTGATTATGTCTCTGCATATGATTTCGGCTAATGATTGGGATTTTTTGTTTGTTGTTGACCTGAAACAAATATCACAACTTAAATGGGGGATAAAAAAAATATTGAAAAATGTTGAAGGTTACAAAGTAAAAGAACGGGAATATAAAGGCGAAACCATTTCGGAAATGACTGACGAAGCAGATACTTCATTTGTAATTTATTT
>JALWSJ010000119.1 GCA_026993705.1 Flavobacteriales bacterium | reverse complement strand
ACAAATCCTCTATCCAAAAGTTTATCTTCACTTTTATTTGTTCCAACATTAATATCGGTGTCGTTGTATTTATCCCAAATTTTTTGATAAAGATTAACTAAATCTTGTCCTTTCATTTTTCTGTAAATGATTAATTAATAACACAAAACTACGTAAAAAGTGAAGAGTTTGTTACCCGGTTTTGTTACCCGAAAGCAAAAAAGGCACTTTTTCAAGTGCCTTTTTGGTGAGGATTTGACCTCTAAAAGTGGCGTGAGGGAGATTTGAACTCCCGACCTCAGGGTTATGAATCCTGCGCTCTAACCAACTGAGCTACCACGCCTTTTCGATAATTAAAATTACTTAAAAAGTAACCCAATTCAAAATTGTGGTTGCAAAGATACAATTAATTTCCAAAACCAATCCTTTTTCAAAAAAAAATATAAAAAAATTATTGCAGTAATTGTACAAACCAATATAAGTTGTAATTTTACAATGAATGAAATAGCACAACATTATGGGAGATCCAAGAAGAAACAGAAATAAAGAAACATTCTATCAAAAAGTAAGAACCTTCTTTTTAAAACACGATCCGGACAGAGTTCGACTAGCAAAAAAAATAGCAGTTAAATTTCGTTCACCTAAAGCTCAACAAATCGTAATGAACAGACTTTACGAAGTTTACAGCAACGGAGGTCCTGAGCAATTAAAAATTATGCCCAAAACAGAAAGCACACCTCAATTTGCAGTTAATTCAGAGGAAGAGTAGCCAACTACTTAAAATAAACATCAAATAACCAGTCTATTACATTATGTATAAGTCTGGTTTTTTTATTTAAAATCCTTAAACCATCGATTTATAAAAAAAATGAAAAACCTATACCTTGTATTTACAATATTTCTATTCGTATCCTGTCAAGAATCCGCAAAAGAAACATCCACAACCACTCCAAATAACAAAAAGGAACAAGACGAAACATCAGCCTATAAAAAACTAATCAAAGAAGGTTACATTCAAACAAAATTAGCGTCAGTCGTTCCCTATAAATTCGGCGAACCCGACACCACCGAAACCCTACTCATCTACAAAACCACCTACGACACCAACGGAAACCTCATCGACTCAGTAGTCTATCAGCAAAATCACCAATTAGCACGCGAAGCTTTCTACTACAACAACAAAAACCAACTAATAAAAAGGGAATTATACGATAGCCTCAACCAAAAAATATCCGTCCTGGAACGTACATTTAATGCCGAAGGAAAAGAAATAACCTTCAAAGCCTTTAAACTGGATACCATTCGATACAGTCAAAGAAAAGCATACGATTCCGATGGAAATATGACCAAAATCACCGATTATTACAACGATGGCACCGTAAAAAACGTATCAAAATATAAATACAATACACAAGGAAAAGTCATACAAAAAGAAGAGTACGACGAATATGGAAACTTATTACAAAAAGAAATCATCGGATATGACGATGTAGGAAACAAACTCAGTCAAGCCGAATACGACAGCACCGGAATCTGTTTAGGCAAAACCATTTTCAAAAACTATGACACAAACGGAAACGTTCAATTAATCGAAAAAAGAGATGAAAACGATAGTATTTATGCTAAATATATGTTCAAATACGACTCAAAAGGAAACGAAATAGAAAATACAATATACAACGGCATCAACCAAATTCTACGAAAATCAATCAGCGTATATGACCCCAACAATAACAGAATCGAATTTAAAGTCTATGAGGGAGAAGTCGGACTGTTAGGAGCAGACAAAATCACCTATAACGACAAAGGCTTAGAAACTGAAGCCAAAGTTCTCGATGGTCAAAACCAACTCATCAGCCGAAAAGTAAAAAAATACAACGACAAAGATTTAATCATTCAAGAAATCAACTACAACAAACTAGACGAACCAGAATTTGAATTTAGATACAACTATACCTACTTTCAATAAGATAATATCTTGGGCGTTCCCTCAAACCATTCAACAAACATATCGCTCACGCGAAACGTTTGTTGAATGGTTTGAGGGCGGGCTATCCGCTATATCTTTTGGTTTGCATAAAGCAAACAAACCAAAAGGATGCCGCTCCTATCCCTAACGCGTGAGATGTGAGTGCAAAGAAAACGGAATTTAGTTTTCTTAGACGATGAAAAATTCTTTTGCATAGCACCCGCTATGGAAAATCATTCTAAGAAAATGCTAGGAACTTACATTACCCTTTCCAATACAACCACTCCCCTTTTAAATCGAGTTTACTCTCAAAATTATTCGTGTACAGCTGTCCTGTACCTAATCCTTGTGGTAAAGGATTATTAAACGTAGAAGTAAATTGAGCAATAGCATTCAGTCCAATATTCGATTCCAAAGCTGAAGTAATCCACCACGGAATCCCCAATTCACCAGCCACATTTATCCATTCATTCGTACCTCGAAAACCTCCAATTAAAGATGGTTTTAAAATAATGTATTGAGGAAGGATACGCTCCAATAATTTTCGTTTATCTTCCAAATCAATAACACCTATCAATTCTTCATCTAAAGCAATATCCAAAGGAGTAACTTCACATAACTTTTGCATATCTATCACTTGCCCTGCTTTTATTGGCTGTTCTATACTATGCAAATCCATTTTAGATAAGACCTCTAACTTATTTTGAGCATCTTCAACTGAAAAAGCTCCATTGGCATCAACTCTAAGCTCTAATTCCTCCTCCGAGTATTTATCCCGAATACCTTTCAATAAATCCATTTCATCCCAAAAATCAATCGCACCAATTTTTAATTTTATACAACTAAATCCACTTTCTAACTTTTGTCGAATTTGTTTCAACATAAACTCCTTCTCTCCCATCCAAATCAATCCGTTAATTTTAATCGGTTGTTTATACTTCAGAAAGGGAGAATTTGGAAAATAAATCTGCATCCCACCGTTTCTTAAATCTAACAATGCCATTTCTATCCCGAAAAACAACGACGGAAAAAACTTTAACTCCTCAGCCAATACAACTTTATCCGTAAAACGATTGATATGAGCACACGCCCATTTTAACTTATCTTCAAACTCGGGAACATCATCAATACTTAACCCGACTAACGGATTGCACTCCCCTACCCCCTTCACTTCGGGATATTCCTCATTCCAAACCGTAACAATCCATATTTTTTTCTCTTTCAAAACACCTCTTGATGTTCCGCCCGGTTGTTTAAAAATTAACGTGTGAGAAAAATAATCAGCCTTCAACATAATAACACTTATGATGGTTTAATCAACTTCGTTCTTCTATCGGAAAAGAGTCCGTTATAAACCAAAGAAACTTCAAAACCACCAATCGTATTAGAGGCTTTACTTAATTTCGAAATGTTAGCATCATAACTTAAACCTACCCTAAAACGCTTGAAGCTCATACCTCCGGTAATCACTATTGCATCTCCTACTCTGTAATACATCCCCACATCGAAATAAGACTCTACGGAAAACTGTGTAAACCGGCTACCTTCGTTTAAATATTGTCTAAACACTCCTCCCAATAATATTTCTCTATGTTTTCTTTGCATCGTATATAATAGCTTAGGTATAAAACGTTTTAAAGAAATTCTATTTCCAATTTTAATTTCATAAGATGCATGACCAACAATCTTAGGTGCTAATTTTTCATTCGAAAAAATCCCCCGTTTTGGACTATTCAAATGGTAACCGGCAACTCCCATTGTAAACCGATTGTCCCAACCTTCATTTTGTAATAGAAGTCCTGTATTTATATCAATATAAGCAGCCTTTCTATTCGCAAAGTTTTCTTGAGATGGTAAAGAAGCATCATATTTATGACCAACAAACTGCGTATCCCAACTTAAATCGTTCATTGTTATTGTCTGTTGGTTATATGCACCTTGCATCCCGAAAGACAATTTGGTATCAAAAGTAATCTGTTGAATGGCTGAAACGGCAAAACTAAACTGATTTTGAGCTAGTTTACTCGTACCAACTTTATCGCTAAAAAAACCGAGTGCAATACCAACATCCGACAATCCTTTATTGCTTTTCTTGTTTAAGATATTCATATCTCCCGCAAAAGAAACTGTACTATATGGAGTGCTAATGGTCATCCATTGATTACGATAATTATTAGCGATTCTAAAATCACCTTTCATAACTCCCGCATAAGCAGGATTCAAAGTAGTAACATTTACATCATACTGAGAAAAATGTATATCCTGTGTTTTTCCTGAAAAAGTAAAAAACAAAATGATAATTCCTATTATAACTATATATCTCAACATATTTTTTCTATTTGGACTCAACGAACTAATGTTACATCGCCTTTTAATCGTTTGGAACTTCCATTAAGTTCTGCTTGAAGATACCATGAATAAACTCCTTCCAATGCTTTTTTTCCTTTTATCAATCCGTCCCAACCTATCGTTTTGTCAGTTGATTCGAACACCTTTCTTCCTAGCCTGTCATACACAACAAATAACATATCATCAATATAACCTCTTGCGTACAACACATCATTTTTACCATCTCCATTGGGAGAGAAAGCTGAGGGAACAAACACTTCATCTACCGGCAATACTTCTACTTCCTGATAACTCGTATCACTACATAAAAAAGAATTAAAAACAACTAACTGTACGTTAAAATGTCCAGAATCTGCATAAGGATGACTTACATCATAATTTACTATATCGGTTTCTCCATCGTCAAAATCCCACTCCCATGCCGAAGCATCTGTACTATTGTTTGTAAAATCAATTAACGGATTCAAAACATCTGTAGATGTAGGAGATAAACTAAAGTCAGATACAGGTAACGGAAAAACGGTTATCAAAGCCGTTTTGGTTAACGTATCTTTACATCCTTGATTATTTCCTACAATTAAGGATACATCATAAGTTCCTGTTGTTATGAAACAATGTTCTGGATGTTGTACTATACTTTCCCCGTAATTATTTTCAAAACTCCAGCTCCAATAGTTCAAGGGTACATCATCAAATGATTGGTCGGTAAATTGTACGCATAGCGTAGGACAACCTCCCGTTGTGTCTTGAGCAAACTGAGCGGTAGGCTTTCCAAGAACATCTACACTAAAAGTAACACTATCTACACAACCAAAATCGGAAACAACACGCAAAGTAACCGGATAACTAGATGCTATTTGGTACTGATTCAATGGGTTCTCTTGCGTAGATACATTTCCATCACCAAAACTCCAACCATACAAAACAGTAGTACCATTTGAGATAGTCGATGTATTCACAAAACGAGTAGGTCCTTCGTTTACACACACTGTTGATGCGGAAAAACTAACAATTGGTAATGGATGAACCGAAACTGTCTGAGTGCTACTGGATGTACATCCATTGTTACTTAAAACTTCTAAGGTTACATCAAAATCCCCATAAGTCGGATATAAATGGTCTGAGTTTTGAGTCGTATAATCTATATTTTCGTCATTATTAATATCCCAAGCCCAACTGACAATATTATCGGGAGCAGGAATCGTTGAGTTATCAATAAAATGAACCGTATCTCCTTGACAAACATCTGAAAAAGTAAACGAAGAAACCAGTCGTTCGTAAATAGTAATGGGTTGTTGAAGCGTATCTGAACACCCGTTTGCATCAATTACAATTAATTCAGTTGTATAATTTCCCCCTGCTGTATAAGGATGCGTTTCGTTTTGATTGGTACCGTTAGCTCCATCGCCGAAATCCCATTGCCAAGATGATATTGCACCACCTCCGGCAGTTGAATTATCGTTAAATACAACAGGACTTAGCGGGCAAGCATCAGCTACTGTATATTGAGCGGTTGGCACTCCAAAAACAGTAATGTTTTGCATAGATACAGCATTACATCCATTTGCCGTAGTTATACCGTGAGTAACTGTATAATTGCCGGGGGTTGTATATTTATGATAAACAGAGTTTCCTGTTATTTGTGTGCCATCCCCAAAATCCCAACCGTAATTAGCAATTGCATCCGGCGATGTTGCAGTAGAACTGCTGACAAACTGTACAGAGTCGTATAGACAATAACTGGTTACAGGCGTAGCTGTAAAATTCGAGGTAGCATCCAAAACCGTTACAACTACATCATCTGTTACGAAGCACCCATATCTATCGGTAGAAGTAACGGTGTAGGTGGTTGTGGTGGTTGGAGAAACAGTAATAGATTGACCTGACTGTCCATCCGACCATGTATAGGTATAAGGAGGGGATCCAAATTGTGTGTTCCCCGCTGTTAAGACCGTTGAAGTTCCACTACAAATAGAAACATCGGCACTTGCCGTCATTTGCGGACACATATTGACTTCGATTACAGATTTACTTCCTGTTCCAACACAAGGTAAATCGTTCCACATTCCGTCTGGATAAATTTGAACACAATCTTCATTACCTCCGGAATTATTAGGTTCTCCACCCGCCCAATTTGTATAGGTAACCAGACGTCCATCGTACCATACAAAGTTTCCTTCTTGGGCTACATCGTTAAAACCTATCCATATTACTCCACCAAAACCATTACTGACCAAAGCATTTGCAATACAAGTATTTTCGGAACCATTTTGTATGGAAATAAGATTTGCTCCTAAATTTTCTGCAAATGTTTGTGCATCACTTCCTGCTAAAGGGCTGGGATTATAAAAATACATACTACACGATGAATTACACGAGGGTAATTCCGTACATCCTGCAGCTGTAAAAGCTGCTCTAATCGCTGCTTGATCACAACCTTGTTGAGCAAATACGCTATTACTTGTGATAAATATAATAAGTAATAACAAACTTAATACGTGGTGCTTTTTATTCATCGAGTATAGTCTTTGATTATCAATACGGCATGTATGTTTTTCTTACATTTCTGTACCATTTGAATGAAGACGTAAACTTACAAAAAAAGTTGTCTATTTCATTTTTTATATTACAAAAAATATGTTTTTGTATTCCTTTGTGTGATTTTTTCTATAATTGTGTTGGAGATTATTAACCGACTGAAAGTTTTTTTCATCATCTAAAGAAACTAAAACTCGCTTTCTTAGTTATGATTCCGTGTGCGTTAGGGATTGGTATCCCTAACACGGGCAAAATAGACGGTATAAAGCGTTTTTTTGATTCCTTATCCTTCTTCATAAAAATTTTCCATAGCGGGTGCTATGCAAAATTTTTATTCATCGTCTAAGAAACCAAAAATTCACTTTCTATC
>JALWSJ010000118.1 GCA_026993705.1 Flavobacteriales bacterium | reverse complement strand
CTACAATGTATTTCCGGAAGGAAAAGACGAACACGCCGAATATCTCCTTCTTTGAAGTCAAAAAACTCATCGGCAATTTCTTCAACGTCTAAGAATTTATATTTATCGGAACTAGAAAAAGAAGGTTTGATTCCCGGAGCTTCTTCATATTTGTAGTAATCGTCAAGATGAGTTGAATTTATAATTTCATAGACTGTTTTGCACCCCGAACAACAAAAAAGTTTACCGTCCGATTCAACCGGACTGCTACCACAATCATCACCACAATGAAAACATTTGTTATGTCCTTTTTCTTCGCTCATATTTCAGAAAGCAAAGTTGTCAAATATATTTCAGACCATGAATAACAAAAGTCATAAAAAGGAACATTAATCATACAAATCCTTAACCTTTTCACTTTCCGATTTTATTTTTTCAATCAGTTCCGGAGGTGTTAAAGCCTTAACTTGACTCCCATAACTCAATAGTTGAGCTACCAATTCATAAGTTAGCAAAAGATAATACTCAAACAAATGACCTCCGTTTTCGGTTTCTCCCATATACTTTTGCGAATGATGCAAAGGTTGTGAAAGTAGATATTTTGATAAAACCTCATTCGTTTCTATTTGTATCACCTTAGGAAAATCTTTACCTGTGGTAATTCCTACGACATTTTTAAAATAATTATCCGCAGAAAAATCAACGTCCCGCACAAAATTTTGCGACAATACTTCCAAATCACTAACCCTATCCAAGGCAAAAGTTCTAATGTCGCCCTTCAACTCACTTTTGCCGATAACATACCATCGATTCCGATATTCTTTCAATAAGTAAGGAGCCAGCCGCCTTATTTTACTGTCTTTGTCTTGAAATTTATTGTAATTAAACTGAATGATTTGATTTCCCTTAATTGCCTTTAAAATTTTATCCAAGAACTCAGCTCCCTTCACTATTTCTTGCGTTTCAAACTGAACAAATCTATCCACCGCTTTGTCTTCAATCTTTTCCGAAATATTCACACGATTAATAATCTTATCAATAGCCGATTCATATTCCTTTAGTAAAGGATTGCTTTTAAACTGTCTTAAAATTTTTGTAGCACTCCTCAATGCAGCTTCATCCGCCCCGGTCAGCGGAGCATCCGAAATCGAATAATTCTTATCCGTATAATAATAGCCCTTGTTCACCCTGCAATACTTTATCGGAGCACCATGATTTTTACGCATAGTTTTTAAATCCTTTTCCACACAGGATACCGAAATTGTATTGTCTCCCTCTCCGTAAAGTTCCGTCGAACAAGCCTCAATCAATTCTTTTAACGAAGGATAAGGTTTCGATACACTTTTCAGTGCTCTATCAATCGCTCTAATTCTCAATAATGAATTTTTAACACCGGACATAATTTAAGAATAAAATGAATAACAAAAGTAATCAAAACTTTCGATAGCAGAATTTGGGCGTTCCCATTACAGCATAAAAAAGCAGTTTCGTTGCACTACACTACTTTTTAACGCTGTAATCGTCGGGCTATCACTACTCGCTTTTTTGGCTTGCAAACAGCAAGCAAGTCAAAAAGAGCTCAAACACGCCGTTCTATCCCTAACGTGTGTAAAAAGAGCGATAAGAAAATGAGTTTTAGTTTCTTTAGACGATGAACTTGTTTAAAGTTAACTTACTAAACTACGCGTAAAGCATTATATTTTCTGGACTTCAGCTAATTTTTATTCCATAGCTAATGGCTATGCAATAAAAATGGAGCTTTGCCAGAAAATATAAGC